>DVHR01000055.1 GCA_018711925.1 Candidatus Coprenecus pullicola | reverse complement strand
ACAAAGTAGGTTCACTTGGATCATCCAGTTCATTGACAATATTGAATTTGGTTTTTCAAAGAGCTTCATGAGGTTGGAGTCTCTGTAAGTGATACACTTACTAGTTGCAGCATCTCGTAGATTGACCGTTTGACACCCATCTTTTTCTGCGTAATCGCCATCATGCAATAGGCGGTTATTGCGTGTAGATCTGGATTCTTACGGCATTCTCGGTCTCGCTCCAGAACTTTTTTATCTTCAGATGCTGCTTCAGCCACTTGAAGAACATCTCAATCTGCCACCTGTTGTGATACAGTTCCGCCACTTTCAATGAGCTGATGTCCAGGGTATTGGTGAAGAAGATGAACTTCCTGCCGGATTTGGAGTCAGACTCTCCTTATCTTCTTCGGATACTTGCTCATTGTCAGCTGCCCGTCCATATATTCGATGGCATCTGAGAGGACTCCTGCATGCATTCTGCGCTTCCACCTCATCGGCCTGAAGTCGCTGTTCTTCCTGCCTCTGACCACGAAGTATGCCCCGACACCGTTTATGGTGAAGAGCCTCCCGAAGTCATTATAGGCGCGGTCGAAGATGTAGAACGAGTTCTCCTCATATGGAATGACATCCATCGCTTTCGTATCGTGTTGTCTGGCAGGCGTGATATGGAAGAACGTCGGAATCCGGGTCTCAACATCATACAATGTATGAAACTTGATTCCGCCTTTCTTCTTCCTGAACATAGCCCATTCGAAGACGCTGAGGCACAAGTCAATCGTGGTGGAGTCAAAGGCATATACCTTGCCTCCGAGCCTGAATGTCTCGACAGCCCTGCACTTCTGGGCTTCTGCCATAACACGATAGGCGAACTTCTCGAAGATGCGGCAGTCCTGGTTATTGTTCGCTTTTGACAGGTTGCTCTTGGTGACCGCCTTGCTGAAGCCAAGATGGAAAGCCTTGTTTGCGTGCGCCTGTGTCACAAGAACCAGGTCCCTGAGGCTTTCACGGATGGACAACTGCCCGAACATCATTACTGCCAATTGATTCCAGCAGGTGAAAGACTTGACATAACGATTCCCATTGTATATTTGTTTGATATTCTTAAGAATACATCCTTATCAAGGAAATCTAAAAGCTGTGAGAACACGTATTTCCCTTTATTCATGTGCCATTTTACGTACGATAGTCCGGCAAAGATAAATTCAAGTCGGTTGACTTGGTAGACCCTTATAATTACCTAATTTTCAATATCTTCAAAACTTTTATGATTTTTTAGTGGGCACTAATGGTGCCGGATATATATTGACTTTAAAGATAGTTTAAAATCAGATATGTTAAGTGTGGTAAGGGCGGAAAGATGACGATAAAGTAGGCTTTTCCAAAAAAAGCCTTAAATTTGAACTTCCATTTTGACAGACAGAAGACATATACACCTAATGATTATTTCTATTATAGTAGCCTGCGCTGCCAACGGTGCTATCGGACGCGGCAATCAGATGCTCTGGCACATATCCGGGGATCTTAAATACTTCAAGCGGGTTACCCTGGGTCATCCTGTCCTCATGGGGTACAATACCTGGCTCTCGATAGGGGAGAGGCCCTTGCCCGGTAGGAAAAATATCGTGGTGAGCCGCCGTCACACTGCTCCGGAAGGCTGTGAGGCGGAGTTCTGCGGCACTTTGGAAGAGGCTCTGGCGAAAGCTCAGGCCTCGGGACCAGGTGCGGAGGAAGTGTTCGTCATAGGCGGAGGACAGCTTTACAGTCAGGCCATGCCGCTGGCGGACAGGCTGTATATTACGGAAGTGGAGGCAGTCATCGGTGATGCTGAGGTCTTCTTCCCCGGGATAGAGCCGGCTCACTGGCGGGAGGAGACCCGCTCCGAGCTCCTGCATGACGACCGCTCCGGCTATGACTATTCATTTGTAACCTACGTCAGGCGTTAAGGAATAAAGGAATACTCACCCCCGGGAAAGTGCTGTGATTTTGGTTCACTTTCCCCCATGGCATGAGACTTCAGGGGAGGTCCAGCAGAGCCTGCTTGGGAAAGTGCCTAGTATACAGGCACTCTGAAAAAGAGCATCTGCTGGACTTGGGGTGAAATGGCGTTTTTATGGCTAAAAGCGGGCAGTCCAGCAAATCGCCAAAATGTATGCGTTTAATAATCAGTACAATACATTTGAACGGTGTGTTGGACATTGTAAAAGTTCTTTTTAAGCCAGCCTTTGGGGAAACGACACTTTCTCCCGTGTGGTGTTCTTATGAAAATCCAGCAGTCGAAAAGACCAGGCCCTCCCACCGCTTCGCGGCGGGCCCCTCCCTCTAGAGCCGAGGGCGGCTAGTCTTTTCTCGTTGCTGGAATTTTCATAGAGTCTATGCTGTCAGGTTCTTAAAGGGGGTGAATGGGGCGCAGGGAAAGTGCCGGGAATTCCGGCGAAAACGGTTCACTTTCCCCGATAATGTAATAAATACCTGGTTTTTCTTGGAAAGACGGAAGATTGTACGTATCTTGGGATATAATTAATACACTTAACCATATAGTATCATGAAACATCTATTACCAGAACTGCCTTATACGCTTGAGGCACTTGAGCCGGCAATGAGCCGCGAAACATTGGAATTCCATTATGGAAAGCATCTGCAGACCTATATCGACAATCTTAACAGACTGATTCAGGGAACACCTTTTGAGAGTTCCTCCCTGGAGGACATCATCATGAAAGCCGAAGGAGGCATTCTCAACAACGCCGCCCAGACCTGGAACCACACATTCTTCTTCAAAGGTCTCACTCCATCACAGCAGGAGATTCCTCAGAGGCTCTTGAAAGCCATAGAGAAAGCCTTCGGAAGCTTTGATGACTTCAAGACGCAGTTCACTCAGACAGCCGTGTCACTGTTCGGCTCGGGATGGGCCTGGCTGGTATCGGACGGCGAGGGGAATCTTTCGATCACCGCGGAGCCGAATGCCGGAAACCCCATGCGCAAGGGACTACGCCCCCTGCTGACTGTCGATGTATGGGAGCACGCCTATTACATAGATTACCGCAACCGCAGGGCAGACTACCTCAACGCATGGTGGAGTCTGGTAGACTGGAATGCCGTTGACGGACTGCTTGGATAGTATTTGCCGGTATCCCATTTGGAGAAATGCGGAGAATAGGGTAGTTGCGGTATAAATGAATATATTTTGTAAATAAAAAAATTGCCTTATCTTTGCAGTCCCATTTAGGAGAGTGGGTGACGGGGCATTAGCTCATTTGGCTAGAGCGCGACACTGGCAGTGTCGAGGTAACCGGTTCGACTCCGGTATGCTCCACAAAACGAAGGACTGTGTCAAAATGGTAAATTTTGTCGCAGTCCCTTCGTTTTGTTAGAATTGATTAAATGCAAGGCATTGGAGGTTTAGGGTGGCAGGAGTTCACTTCCGGAAATGACATGGCCCAGATACCGATAATAACGCAGCAGTCTGCATTATGAACCGTTTCATGTGCCCTAATTGTCATAGCTTTATCCCGCGCCATATATTCTCCAGTTCCTTTCCTACGGTTACATCCGGGGTCTGGGGCTTGCGGTATTTTGAGACTATGGACTGTTTGCCTACCATCTCCTTTATGTAGTCGCTGAGCTCACCCAATGTAACGTCGCCTTTGGTTTCCCGTAATTTGTCCAGTAGGAAATAGGTGAACATTCCGTGTCCCATCTCGTTGTACGGCAGTGCAGTCTCGTCTTTCTGGGCAGCGGTGAACACTATCAGGCGGCCGTTGGGGATGTTGTTCCTGACCTTGATTGCCACGCCTCTTACGGACGAGAGCATGCCGTCATCGCGACTTGCTCCGGAGAAACATGCGTCCAGAAAGACCACGGTGCTCTGCGAGGGGATGGATGACAGTTGGGAGTACAGTTCGCTGAGCTTGTATCCGGTGGCGACATCGCTGCCGTAACCGTCTGAAGGCAGGATGTAGGCCTCCTTGGAGGACTCGTCCGGAATACCGTGGCCGGCATAGTAGAATATCAGCCTTGCCTCGCCTTTCCAGGCGTTGCCCACATTGCTGAGCCAGTTGACCTGTGCGCGTATGTTGTTGAGAGTAGCGTCGTAGACTATGTGGATATTGGATTCGGGGATACCCAGGGTCTGTTCGCAGTACTGACTGAATACTGTGCCGTCGTTTCCGGCGAACTCTACGCTGGCCTCTGTGTCGTAATTCTCATTGGCTATGATGACTGCGAAGGTGTTTTCAGCGACCCTGCCTGTCCTGGGGATGTCCGTATCTACTGCCGAACGGCCTACTGTCAGGGTTCTGGAGCCAGTCCTGCGCAAGTTGTCTTTGTCGTCCTGTCCTCGGTCCATATTGATGTCCACGGGATCGAACTGATATTCGATATTTACATCAGCATACTGTATGTCAGAGTTGTCGCTGTAAGTGAAAGTGCTTCCGTCGGCCATGAGATAAGTCACTGAAGTGAGTGCCAGATGGCCGTCAGCGATACCGTACTCGCTCTGTTTCCTGAGAGATGAGAACTGATGTTCGAACTCGGGAGCTCTGTCAATAGGGACGGGAACGAGAATCTCTCCGAAGCGGGTGTCGTTTATCAGGAAGACCTCATTGTCGGCATCATAGTCGACGAGCTTCTGCACTGTACGCAGATTTTTGGTATTTCTGCTGATAAAGCTGTTTCTTACGATGAGCGTAAGGCTGTCGATGAACTTCTGTCTGGTAGAGCTGTTGACTCTTTCGAGGTAGTCCTCCGTTTTTTCGTATCTGCCTTTCTGCTGCCATTTGTTGACGTGTGGCTCTATTATGCTCTTGGCATAAAACGGGAAATATTCGCTTTTATTGCTGTAATGGTATCCGCAGCTGTCTATAAAGCTCCATTCGCCGTTCTCCTTCACAGGGGCCAGTCCGTCGATGAATGACCGTATCTCTTCGTATTGGAACGGGATGACCGAGGCGCCGCTCCGATCGATGAACCCCCATTTTCCGTCTTTACATGCTCCAGCAAGTTTCTCTGAAAAATATGTGGCGTCATCGAACTGGCAAGGGATTGCAACTTTTCCCTCTGGATTGATATATCCCCATTTCCCATTCATGCACACACCGGCCAGACCTTCGGAGAACTGACTGGCAAAGTTGAACTCAGGGGCAATGACCCAGTTGCCGGTGGAGTCCTTGAATCCCCACAACCCGGAGGCAGTGTCCTGCTGTCCGATCAGATTCTGTGCAGATAACAAAGTTGTTCCCAGTATGATACCGAGTATTGTCGAAAAAAACCTTCTCATATTTTAAGTTCTTGAGCGTAGACGGCAAAGTTAGCTCATTTTTCAAAATGATATAGCCGTAGAGCGGTATTTCTGCGCAGGTGCTCTTGATACAGGGTAAGTTCCTGCAGGTGGTAGTTGCCCAAGGGGAACATCGGGGCCAATGAGGGCAGGAAACAGGCTTCGGGGTCGAGGCCGTCCACTATCAGCAGGTGGCTCAGGGTGTCGACGGTGACGGTCACCGAGTCGTTGAGGGCAGCCGGAACGGCATCGGTGGTCCAGTTGACCGGGTTGATGCAGAAGTCGGAGGGGGAGAGGACCGCGCAGGCAGCCTCGGGTGATGCGACAGAATTGTAGCTGATGATGGTGCCGGTGCCGGTCGAGTCGGTGGCGGGGTGCAGCTGCGGGTATTGCTCCACTTCCTCGTCAGAGATGCGGTAGCCTATCGCGTATGCGGCCACCATCCGTTCATAGGCTTCTGCCGGGAGATGCTTGACTAATTCCACCACAGCCTTTCCTCCCTGGCTGAAACCGGCGAGAACGAAGGGCCGTCCTTCATTGTAATTGTCCATATAATAGTCAAATGCCGCACTGACATCCTCCATCGACAGGGGGAAGAGCTCCTCTACCGCCGCCTCACCGTCCATCCAGACATTGAGGGAGATCTGCCGGTAGTAGGGGCAGTAGAACCCGTATTGTCCCTGGGCGAAAATATCCTCCGCGAGTTCTACGGAGGGGAGGAATGCCTCGATATGGTCCGTGCGGGTGTAGTCGGAGTAGCGGCAGGACTGTCCGTCCTCAGCGGTCCAGTCCCATACGCAGGTGGGGAGGATGTAGAAAATGTCCGCTGCCGGGACTTCCGGCACTGAAATATACCATGCCGCTGCGTCGGACCAGTCGGGAGGTGCGGGTATGAAAGTATCCGTCCCGCCGCTGTTGGTGCGGCAGGACGATACTGTGAGTGCTGCGGACAGGACTGCCGAGACAGAAAGTGCCGTCAGCAGCCGTGCCGCGGATTTACTTTGTGCCGAAGAGAACATCGGGACCCTGGATGAAGAAGATGTCCTTAGGGATACCGGCGGCGTTGATGCGGTCGAGGTCGGCCTGGAGAGCGGGGGTGATGCCGCCGTTCTTCGCGCGGAACTCGGTGGCGAACTTGACGTCACCGTTGCCCTGGGTGGTCAGGATGAGGTCGGCCCATGCGTTGATGGCGCTCTTGGCCTTGGCGTAGTCGATGACATAGAGGCCGCCGGCGTTGCGGGTGAATGCTCCCTGCTGCTCCATGAAGTTGAAGCACATCATGTTGGCCTTGCCGTGGGAGGATGCGGCTCCGAAGCGTACCGAACGGAATATGCCGGCGATGTAGGTAGTGATGGCGTCCTCTACTGTGATGCCGGTAATCTCACCGTTCTCTATCAGGCGGCATACCATGAAGAGTCCGAGGATGTCGGCCTTGGCCTCTTCCCAGGAGGTCTTCTCAGTGCCCATGGCCGCGTCCACGCTGCCCTTGCCGTTGATGGTCTCCTTGATGCCGAGGCCGTGGGCCACTTCGTGGAAGGTCACGTTCCAGAAGAAGGCGTCGAACTTCAGGTGCTCGTGCTCTTCGGGAGCGAGGATCAGCTCGCCTATCGGGAGGAGAATCTTGTCGAACTTGGCCTGCATCGAGTTGCGCAGCTGGAGACGGCGGGTGCCTTTCATGGCGTGTACGCGCTCGTCGTTGGGCAGGTTGATGGCGATGGTCTTGCTGCCGGCGTTGCAGTCTCCGGCGTAGTAGACTACGTCATAGACGTTGAGGTCGGAGGATGTACCGGGCACGAAGGTCTTGTACTCGGGCTTGCAGGGCAGCTCTTTCTGCAGGGCAGGGAGCATGGCCACAAACTTGGCCAGGTCCTTGCTGCGCTCGGTGTCCTTCAGCAGGATGAATGACTCGTAGGAGGTCTTGGTCTCCTGGAACTTGTCGTCGTAGCTCTCAATAGGGCCTATCACGAAGTCTATCCTGCTGTCCTTCATGTCCATCCAGGCGAGGTCGCTGGGAAGGTAGTCGTCGGTCCTGAAAGACTCGATGCGTTTGAGCAGGTAGTTCTTCAGGCCGGGATCCTCGGCCAGGTCAGCCGCTTTCTGCATCAATGCGCACATCTCGGCTACTTCCTCCGCGTACTCCTCATGATACCATACGGTCTTCAACTTTCCGTTCTCATCACGGCGCAGGACTGTGTACCAGGACGACTTGTCCGGGTCATCGAAAGCGTTGAACTCATCGAGAGTGATGTCCTCGGGGTAGTAGGTGCATACATCGGGCTTGGCGCCGTAGCCGTCGATGAAGGGCTTGTTGTCATCGAGGCGATCCCATGGACCGTAGTTGATGTAGGCGAACTGCCTGGCATACGGGTCTGCAATCTGGTCTATGAGACTCTTGTCCCCGAATGTCTGCTGCCAGAACAGGTCATCGGCGATCTGGCCGATCTGGAAGAATATCTCCACTATCTGGCGCTCATTGTCGCTGAGCTGCGCCGCTAAAGGAGATGTCAGCTCGAAGGGTGCGTACTCCTCAACTTTCTGTTTCATGGGTGATTCTGTCTGATTCTGATTTCCGCAGGAAGACACTCCTGCCGCTGCCGCCGCCCCTATCAGTGCAGCGCAGACGGATTTGGCTGTGATGTTGACTTTCATTTGTCGGTAGTGTTTATTCATTTTTGCAAATATATGGATTTCGAAGCAAATGAAAAATTTTTGAGGTTCTTTCCATTCTTTTACAAATTGGAAAGAATCTGCTCAAAGGAATCACTTTTGATATATGCCCTTTTTACCTTGTTCACGGCAATTTCTTTCAATAATCCGAGCCGTACAAGCTTGATGATGTCAGATTTTGCAGTTGTGGGAGTTATTCTGAACTTGACCTGGACATCTTTTACAGTCATAGCCTCATTCGGATTGTCATCAAACATCTTTATGATTTCAGCTTGTCTTTCGTTGATGCCTGACTTCCCCAGATATTGATGAGCGGCTTCCCGCTCTTTGGTCTTTCTTTTTATGTATTCCTGCATATCCCTGAATGCCAACTCGAGAACTCTCATATGGTATGTTATGAAATAGCCCAGATCATTGTTCTCGATTTCCGCGTACAGAAAGGATTTTTCGTAAGAGGGTTTGGAGCGGTACATGGTGCGGGATATTGACAGATATTCCATCAGCCAATAACCCTGACGCAGCATATACCAGTAAAAGATTGCCCGTGCAGTCCGTCCGTTCCCGTCAACGAACGGATGCATGTATGCAATCATGTAATGGATGATAATTCCTTTTATGATAGGATGGATATATGGTCTGGATTCAGGGTTGTTGAAAAAATCACACAATGTCTCCAGGAACTGAGGCAGTTCTGTATATGCCGGAGGTGTGTGTGCAATCTCATGGGTAATGGCATTCTCCACGACGACCTGGTCATTTTGACGGAACCGGCCGGAATCTTCAGGATTGTCCAGCGTGCTGTCAGTCATCAGCCGGTGAACCTGAAGCAGCAGTTCTGTTGTAAGCGGCTCCGACTTATGCGTGACGATAAACCGAATTGTCTCATAGTTGTTGAAAATCATCTGCTGGGACTTATCAGCGGGGGACATTTTCTTGCGCAGCATTTCCTTGGCTATCCTGCGTGTTGTAGAAGCTCCTTCCATCATACTTGAAGATATGGCCTCTTCCATAAGGGAACTTATAAGATACCGTTCCTTTGTTTTTTCAGGTATAGTGGTTTCATACTCCCATCTTCCCCCGAAGTTTATATCAAAAGAATGACATTGCCGCTGCATTCTGTCGGTCAATGCGAAGTGGATATTGTATTTTCCCCAATTTTTGACAGATACGTTGGAAATGAATCTCTGGGCTTTTATCAGGGCCCATAACTCATTCGGAGACTTGTGGAAAGAATTTCTGATATACTTTATTCTATCCCAATATCCGTATTCATCATTCAAGTCTTCTATAAAAGAACGCAGCTCGTTATCTTGCTGTAGTTCCACAATGGCTTGAAGAAGGCTGTGCTGAGGTATGTCAGGGGCTTTTTCCATACTTTTAGTTTTTTGCAAAAATAGAAAATTCTTTCCAATCTGTAAGACAATGGAAAGAATTTATAAGCAATTGCCATGATTTTGTGTACATTTGCAGCCGTTATGGAGAATAATGCAGAGCACATCACCGGCGATCTGGAGTGGGACGGTCTGTCCCGCCCGAAGATTTACTATGCGGTGGCCTCGCTGTGGTGCGGTATATTTCTCTCGGTGATGGACGGCAATATCTGCAATGTGGCCCTGCCTACCATCTCGCAGGAGCTGGGGGTGTCGTCCGCGGACTCCATCTGGGTGGTCAACTCATTCCAGCTGGTAATCATGATGACTCTGTTGGCGTTCTCCTCGTTAGGGGAGCTGCTGAGTTACAAGCGTGTCTATGTCTCCGGGGTGGTGCTGTTCACCGTCGGCTCGCTCTTCTGCGCCCTGTCGCATACCCTGCCGCTGCTTGTGGCCTCCAGAGTTTTTCAGGGCATCGGTGCGGCGATGATGATGAGCGTCAATACCACTCTTGTCAAGATCACCTATCCGAAAAAGTACCTGGGCCGTGGAGTCGGACTTAATGCGACGGTGGTGGCTTTGGCATCGGTGGCCGGCCCGACAGTCGCGGCCGGGGTTCTTTCGTTCGCGTCATGGCCCTGGCTTTTCGCCATCAACATACCTGTCGGGATAGTGACTTTCTTCATGGCGTGGAAGCATCTGCCGGACAATCCGACGCATGTTGAGGGACGGCATTTCAATATCAAGGATGCCCTGCTCAATGCCGCTGTGTTCGGTCTGCTGATAGGCTGCATCGAGATGTACTCGCATGGAACCGGGCCTACTGTAGTGCTTATAGGTGTGGCGCTTTTGCTGATTCTCGGCTACGTCTATGTACGCTCGCAGCTTGACCGGAAGTATCCCATGCTGCCGTTCGACCTGCTCCGTATCCCGGTATTCTCGATGTCGGTGCTTACCAGTATCATCTCCTTCACGGCCCAGATGACGGCAATGGTGGCCATACCGTTCATGCTTCTTCATACTTTCGGGATGAATGCCGTGGAGACAGGGCTGCTGATGACCTCCTGGCCGCTGGTCATCGTGTTCGTGGCCCCGCTGGCCGGCTCGCTGATAGGCAAGGTGCATCCCGGACTTCTCGGTTTTTTCGGTCTGCTGCTGATGAGTGCCGGCTGTTTCCTGCTTTCATTTATTCCTGAGAATGCCTCGCATCTTGACATAGCATGGCGGCTTATGATGTGCGGGGCCGGCTTCGGTTTCTTCCAGTCGCCCAACAACCACATGCTTCTGAGCTCCGCTCCCAACCACCGTGCCGGCAGTGCTGGAGGCATGCTCGCAACAGCCCGTCTCGTGGGACAGTCCACCGGTGCGGCTCTCGTCGCCCTCTTCTTCCATCTTTTCGGAGACGGTGCTCCCCACGATGCCATGCTCCTGGCCGGTATTCTGACCATCTGCGGAGCCGCCTCATCTGTCTCCCGTCTCGGTCTCCGCAAACCTTTGTAACCGCACCTGTTGTAGGGCCTGCATTACTCATTACTGAGGTCCTGTCGATTTTCAGTGGGGATACCCCCTGGGGCGCAAGAAACCTCTCCTAAAGCCACTTCCGCCGTCACGGGTGGCATGCCGCTCCGTGGCAGATTCTCCATCCGGCCACCACCACAACGGCAGCGTTTCCCGCGATTTGGTGCCAGTGCGGCAGTACGTTCCCCTGCCTCCCCGTCCTCACGGTGTTCTATGCCGGTTTTACGGTCAGGCAGGATTCCACAACGGCAGCGTTTCCCGCGATCCGGTGCCGGTGCGGCAGACGGGCCGTGAGGAGGAGATCGCGTCCCGGGCACTTGCGTCTCATGCGCAGCCATTTTGCAATGTCCAGCATATCACCAAAATTCATCCCACTTATTATCAAGGATATACGTTTTAGCAACTTGCTGGACCCGGCATATTCCGCCACCAAACGGCCATTCTGCCCCATATCTTTACAAGTCCAGCAGATATCTTTTCCCAGAACGCCTGATTATCAGGTATTTCTGTAAGCGCGCTTTGTTGGACACATAAAGTCTGGCCCGCTTGAAATCGACAGGCCTTTCCCCATTGTGTCCGTAATTTTAATTACCCCTGGGGATCAAAAAGAGCAATATTTTTATGTGATGTTTCATCAAATTCACATTTCATTTGACGTTTTTTCGGCATCTCCGAATGGCTGTATATAGTGATAACTGTCTTATCTATATGAGGTTTGACAGATATCCACGCCTTTTTGCAGGAAATTTCTCACAAACGGCAAATATAGATGCGTCCAGGCTTGCCGTTTCTGAGTTTTGCGTACATTTGCCGGAGGCAAAGGATGCAACTGGAATGAGAAAAGATATAAGCATAGAAACTGAACCGGAAGAAAGGATCACCGGCAATCTGGAATGGGACGGTCTGCACCGGCCCCGGATATACTATGCGGTGATATCCATCTTCTGCGGCATATTCCTGTCGGTGGTGGACGGCAATATCTGCAATGTGGCCCTGCCGACTATCGCGCAGCAGCTGGGTGTCTCGTCGGCCGACTCTATCTGGGTGGTCAATGCTTTCCAGCTGGTGATCATGATGACCCTGCTGCCGTTCTCCACACTTGGAGAGCTGTACAGCTACAAGAAGGTGTATCTGGGCGGAGTCGCTGTGTTTACCGTGGCATCGGTGTTCTGCACGCTCTCGCACAGTCTGCCGATGCTGATAGCTTCCCGTGCATTCCAGGGCCTGGGAGCGTCAATGATGATGAGTGTCAATACCTCCATCGCCAAGTTGGTATTCCCGAAGCGGCATCTGGGCAAGGGGGTCAGCATCAACGCTACGGTCGTGGCACTGTCGGCTGTCTCAGGACCGTCGATAGCGGCTGGCATCCTGTCTGTCGCCCCGTGGCCGTGGCTGTTTGCCATCAATATACCGGTAGGCATCATAACGTTCCTTATGGGCTGGCGTTTCCTGCCCGACAATCCTACTCATATCGTCGGACGCCATTTCCATATAGGGGATGCTATTCTCAACGCCGCTGTGTTCGGTCTTCTCATAGGCTGCATCGAGATGTATTCGCACGGAGTCACTCCTGTTGCAGTAGCCGCAGCCGCTGTCCTGCTGATTGTTCCTGGTTTTCTGTATATCCGCAGTCAGCTCCGTCGCAGATACCCGATGCTGCCCTTTGACCTGCTCCGTATTCCGGCCTTTTCCATGTCCGTTATAACCAGTGTAGTTTCGTATACGGCCCAAATGATGGTGCTTGTCGGCATGCCTTTTATGCTGCTGCATACTTTCGGAATGAATGCCGTGGAGACAGGGGCCGTAATGACCGCCTGGCCGTTCATAGTGATGTTCGTGGCGCCTCTGTCCGGCTCGCTCAGCGGCAAGGTCCATCCGGGCCTGTTAGGTGGTTTCGGCCTGCTGCTGATGAGCGCGGGCTGCTTCCTGCTGTCGTACATTCCGGAAGATGTCTCACATTTGGATATCGCCTGGAGGCTTATGATGTGCGGTGCCGGTTTCGGCTTCTTCCAGTCGCCGAACAACCACCTGCTTCTGAGCTCTGCACCCAATCACCGGGCAGGCAGTGCGAGCGGGATGCTCTCCACTGCCCGGCTCGTGGGACAGTCTGCCGGTGCGGCACTTGTCGCCCTATTCTTTCATCTTTCCGGTGACGGCGCACCTCACGATGCCGTGTTTCTGGCCGGGATTCTGACTATTTGCGGGGCGGTATTCTCCTCGATTCGTCTTGGTCTGCGCCGGTCCCGCTAAGCCGGAGGCAGGCTGCTGCAGGCAGGGTATTCGGACAAGCCTCCGGCCATGCAGTTGCTTTACCTGATGGTTATGGATGTCAATGTTTTAAACTGGGCTGTCTTTGCCGGATCGGGGGACGGCTTGTCCGCGGAGATCATGGAGGTACTTGTTCCGCTGTCTTCGCTGCTTGCGGTTTCTCCCTCGGCGGCGAGAATACTTACATGTACCAGATCTGTGGTGGCCGCACCGTTTTGATATCCGAATGCCCAGATGGTGTATGTTTCGCCCGGTGTGACTCCGCACCCTCCCGGAAGATATCCATTTTGTATGTTCAGGCCGGTAAGGAAGTCATTAAGCAGGTATTCCAGCATTTCCTCATCGTCCATGCCCGCATATGTGCTGCTTGGCTGCACTCCCCATGTGTAAGGATCGTCGTTGGTAGTCAGGATGTCGAACCATAAGTCATCCTCGGCGTTCATCCATGCATTGATGGTAATCTTGTTGTCAGACCTGACTACACTTCCTGTCTGGAATTCAGCGGAACTTACGTCCGAAAGCACCAGGCCGTCTTCGGACATTGCCATAGCCAGGGCAGTATATGATGTTTTCTCAGAGAGGGAGAAGGAGGCATCATCTTCTCCTGTATGCAGGAATGGAGTCACTACATCCTCGATACCTGTTCCGTAAACAATAGAGTAAAGATGTATCATGTCCACGATGTAAGCCTGCCAGAATACGGAAGATGTTATGTCGCCTTCCTGAGAGTCAAGAGTGGATGTTTCGAAGACATTCACATAATAGGATTGCTCCTGATCCGACGGTACAACATGCAGTGTGGCATCGGCTCCGTTCACTGTGGGGGTAATGGTATATTCAATGTCCTTTTTTTCGGGAGCTTCAGTAGTTGCATCCCATGAGTGTACTTTTGTCAGCACTTCCGCATCAGAGGTAATGCCAAAGACGAATATCGTGTATCCGGTATCCGGGTATCTATATGTGAAATCACCTTCCAAATCTCCGCTGATCAGTATGGATGCCAGATATTCAGTCATGGATACTCCCATACTCTCTGCGGAATTTGTCCATTCTCTCATGGCGAATTCTATTACATCGTCGTCATTATTGAACTGGCTGAATACATCTGTCTGGGTTATCAGGGCGACGTATGTCATCTCTTTGTCTCTTGGACTTATGCTTACGGTGATTGTGGTGTATCCGATCTCTTTAAATTCAAGAGAGAAGTCATCCTCTGCTATCGCCAGACCGTCCTGAATTATCATTACATGCTTTTGAATGTCTCCGTAGGTGAGTTCCAGAACGGTCTCCCGTGAAGCGGTATCGCTGTTGCTGTCCGCAGTCATGCTGACAGTCCCGGGCTCGGAGTAATCGAGATCATGAATCCATTCAGCATCGCATCTGGCTGATAGTTCGGAGGTCCCATTTTGATGGTCAATGGAGTAGGTTACTGTTGCTGCGCCTCCTTCCTGTCCGATGAGGACAGTGTCCTGAACATTGAGTACAGGGGCGGGCAGTTCTTTTTCTCTATCTTTCTGACAAGCGGTCAGGCATATTGCCGACAGAGAAAAAAATGTTGCTGCTTTGAGAATAAAACCAGACATACGCATTAGAAATTGTTAAATTTGTTTATAATTAAAAATCAATAGGTTAATTGAGGTATTTCTCGTAACTTCATAAGAGTAAAGCGACAAAAGTTATGCCCAAGCAACCTGACTGATAAGCAGTGGCAAGTTACAAAAAATACTGCAAACATGTACCCCCTCCTCCTCCCAATCTGTTTTCGATAATATAATTACTGGCCATTGTTGACAGATGCGGCAAGGGAATTAAACCGCAGACACATAAAGGTCCTCAGAAAAACCAGGCTTCTTTTGCAGCATGCTGGCTGTCTGCTTATTGTGATTTCGAGGTGCCGCTGTGCCTGCCTTCTCCGGAAGTGGCTGCCGCAAAAATACCCCTGAGCCTCATTGTCCAGCATGTTATCTACCTGTTGGACTACGCGCATTTTGCCACAAAACCGCCATTTTACCGACAACCCGGCCCGCAATCCCTGATGCGATTTTGATTTCAGAAACACATGGATGCTGTTGTAATATTGTGATATTCAAATAGTTGGTTTGTGCCACTGGTTCTTTTCGGACTATTTTTACAAGCCGAGAAGAACGGATAGAAACAGGTATATCGCACATTATGAAATAATTACGCGCTTTAATGTGTGTTTGCGAATTCAGAAATCCGCGCAGGTGCTCAGGCAGGGCGACAATATAACCTACGGTATGGCTTATCGGGGAAAAAGAGTATATTTGCAGGTTACAATAACGTTTGACAGAAAAACGGAATATGAAGATAAAGGAAATACTCAGGAAGGCCCTGCCGTATGTGATTATCGTGGCGGGATTTGTGATGATTGCCTATGCTTATGCGCCTCAGGTGCTGCAGGGTAAGGTGGTCAATCAGTCGGATATATCCTCGTGGAAGGGAATGTCGCATGAGATACTGGAATGGAATGAGGAGCATCCCGATGACCCGGCGCTGTGGACCGGATCGATGTTCAGTGGCATGCCCTCGACTCAGATATCAGTGCCGTACAAGGGAGATGCGACGACTCCGCTCTACGACCTGCTGTTCTGGGGCGAGCGTCCGCCCAGTTATCTGATAATCTCGCTGCTCGGCGGCTTCCTGCTGTTCCTGGCCTTCGGGGTCAATCCCTGGCTTTCGGCAGTCGGTGCGATAGCCGTCACATTCTGCTCCTACAATATGCAGATTGTCCAGGTCGGGCACAATACCAAGATGGTGGCCATCGCTTTCATGCCCTGGGTCCTCGCTGCCCTGGTCTATGCCTACAGACGCAAGGCTCTGCTCGGAGCCGTATTCTTTGCTCTGGCACTGAGCTTCCAGATCAAGGCCAACCATCCACAGATTACCTATTATCTGGCATTCATCGTCTTTGGATACGCCATCGCAGAACTCTGCGGAGCGGTTGCTGCTCAGAGGAGACGGAAGGCGGCTGTCAGGAATGCAGTTCCGGTATCCGACAGCATTCTGACATCAGGAACAACTGTTGAGCCTCCGTTCCGTGAGACACCCGTAGGCCGCTGGCTCAAAGCTTCGGTACTGGTGCTGGTCGGCGGCCTGCTCGGCATAGCCACAAACGCCAACAAGCTCCTGCCCACCTACGAATATGCCGAGTACACCATGCGCGGCGGCTCGGAGCTGACCCACGACGAGCACAACCAGACCGGAGACGGCCTCAAGCTGGACTATGCCACCGCCTGGTCCTACGGCATAGGGGAGACTCCCAACTTGCTGATTCCCAACTTTAACGGCGGCTCCTCATCCGGTGAGCTTTCCCGCGAGTCCGAGACCTATAAGTATCTGAGATCCGTAGGTGCCAATGCTGAAAACATGCGTAAGGGTATGCCGCTGTACTGGGGGCCCCAGCCTTTCACCGCCGGACCGATGTATCTCGGAGCCGTCTCCCTTTTCCTGTTCGTATTCGGCCTGTGTGTGATAAGGGGCCGCTACAAATGGTGGATTGCCGGCGTATCACTGCTGGCCTTGCTGCTGGCCTGGGGCTCGCATTTCATGTGGTTCTCGGAGATGTTTTTCAAATACGCTCCTCTGTACAATAAGTTCAGGACTGTCTCCATGATCCTGGTCATCCTTCAGGTGACGGTACCGCTGATGGGCATTCTCGGAGTCAATGCAGCCCTGTTCGGCAAGGAACCTCTCCCGGAGAAGAAGATAAAGAACGGGCTGCTGACCGCCCTTGGCGTGACGGGCGGCATATCTCTGCTGTTTGTATTGTTCCCTTCGCTGGCCGGAGACTTCGCTTCGTCATCCGATGCCATGTTTGGAGGCAACACCGCTCTGGTGGAGGCCCTCCGTGATGACCGCCGCAGTCTGTTGCGTGCTGACGCGTTCCGCTCGCTGATATTCATAGTGCTTGCAGCTGGAGTGTTTTTCGCCTCATGGAAAGGCAAGCTCAAGGCCATGCCTGCAGTGGCTTTGCTGGGAATCCTGCTTCTGGTGGACCTCTGGGGTGTGGACAAGCGGTACCTGAACAAGGAGCATTTCGTCACTGAGCGTAATTTTGACGGACAGTTTGCCCCCCGTCCGGTAGACAACGCCATACATCAGGATACAGCTCTGTCTTACAGGGTGCTGGATCTGACGGTTAATACTTTTAATGATGCGATAGTAAGCTATCACCACAAGACCGTCGGCGGATACAGTCCGGCCAAGCTCCAGCGGTACCAGGATCTGATTGACTTTCATATCGCTCCGGAGATGAGCGCCATGATTGAGGATATCAACTCGGCTATTCCCACGGCAAGGACTATCGGTGAACTGGAGGATGTGCTCGGTTATTATCCGGTGCTGGCCATGCTCAACACCAAGTACATCGTCATAGACGAAAACAGCTACCCTCTGACGTATGACCGCAGTCTGGGCAATGCCTGGTTCGTGGAGCGTACGCGCACTGCCACTACCGCTGATGCGGAAATGGCAGCGTTGGGAGAGATAGACCCCGCTGTTGAGGCGGTGATATTCGATGCCGGGGCTGCTGACGGCACTGTGACAGAGTATGCCGGAGCTGACAGCGGCAGAGTAGAACTTACATATTATTCTCCTAACCGTCTTAGATACAATGTCTCCACTCCAGCCAAAGGTGTGGCCGTCTTCAGCGAGATATATTATCCTGCAGGCTGGAAGGCATATGTGGACGGGGAGGAGAAGCCGATACTGAGAGCGGATTATGTGCTCAGGGCGCTGCTCATAGATGAGGGTGAGCATGAGGTGGAGTTTGTTTTTGCCCCCGACTCGTTTGTTGTAGGAAGAGACATATCCCTGACCTCGTCCATCGCCATTATCGTTCTGTTGGCGGGCGTAATCCTTTATTCAATACTGTTTGCCAATAAAAGAAAACAACCGAGATGACCCGTACTGTTCAGGATAAGCTCGTATCTCCGGGCTATTGTCTGATTCTTGCAGCGAATTTCCTGCTGTACTTTGGTTTTTACCTGCTGATGCCGGTGTTCCCCTTCTACCTGGTCGAGGAGTTCGGAGTCACGGAGGGGGCAGTGGGTGCGATACTGGCCTGCTATACTGTGGCTGCTTTGGCTGTCCGTCCCTTTTCAGGCTATCTGCTGGACACATTTGCCCGAAAGCCGCTATACCTGCTTGCATTTTCAGTATTTACTTTGATATTCGGCGGTTATATCATCACCGGTACTGTGCTGATGTTCATTGTATTGCGTGTTGTCCACGGCATCTCGTTCGGCACCGTGACCGTGGCGGGTAACACCATTGTCATAGACATCACGCCCTCGTCACGCAGGGGTGAGGCCGTGGGCTACTACGGATTGGCCAACAACATAGCCATGTCCCTCGGCCCCATGACCGGCCTGTTCATGCACGACCACGTGTCATTCGACACCATCTTCATCACGGCCCTGTGCTGCTGCCTGGCCGGCCTGATATGCGCCTGCTGCATCAAGACTCCCAAGAAGCAGCCCATGCCGCGCACAGCCATCTCGCTGGACCGTTTCATCCTGCTCAAAGGCATACCCCTCGGCCTGGATCTGCTGCTGCTCTCGATACCTTACGGCATGACCACCACCTATGTGGCCATGTACGCCAAGAATATGGGCATCACCGGAGGCACCGGCCTGTTCTTCACTTGTATGGCCGTAGGCCTGGCGATATCGAGACTCTTTTCCGGCAAGCAGGTGGATCATGGACATATCACGGAGGTGATACACGTCGCCTTCTATCCGGTGATACTCTGCTTCCTGAGTCTATTCTTCTGCGAGAGGGTGGCGTCGGTATCGGTTCATGCCGCATCTCTGATGCTCTATGCCACGGCACTAGTGCTCGGAGCCGGATTCGGTACCATGTTCCCTGCCTTCAACACTATGTTCGTCAATCTCGGCAGGCATGACCAGCGCGGCACCGCTACCTCTACCTACTTGACGTCCTGGGATATAGGCATCGGTATCGGCCTGGTGCTGGGCGGTATCATAGGTCAGCACAGCTCCTTCTCCTACGCCTACCTGATGGGGGCAGGCCTCAGTCTCATCTCCCTGTTCGGCTTCGTATTCTATGCCTCTCCGCACTTCCACCGTAACCGCGTCGAATAGCGGCTGTGCCGGGCATGATCATTGGGAGGAAGATGATGAGGGCCACGAATGAGAAGAGCATGCCGCCGATGGTGCCGATGGCGAAGGCGAACCAGAATACCTCTTCCTTGCCGTCAATCAGGAACGGAGCCAGTCCCAGGACGGTGGAGAGAATGGTCAGCGATATCGGGATGATCTTGTGGTTGTATGCCCGGACGAAACTGCGGTGGCGCTCGGGCATCCTGTTGTACTCGTTGACGATGTAGATGCCGGCGTTGACAACGATGCCGGCAAGCATTATCATGGATGCGAATCCGCCTTGGTCAAAGGTAGTCCCGGTCAGCCTGAAAGCCAGGAAGATGCCGATGAACGATACGGGTATGAGGGAAATTATGGCCAGCGGCTGCAGCAGGGACTCGAACAGTACGGCGCAGATCATGTAGATGATGACGGTAATCAGTATCAGCAGCACCCATTGTCTCTTGGCTTTCTGGGACCAGTCATACTGAGGTGACGAGGCCTTGAAGCCTATGGGCAGTACTTCCGTGTTGAGGCGGTCTATCTCGGACTCCATGAGTTTCTCCTCCAGTTTGTATGAGCCGATGAAGTTGTACTTGACATAGAGGATGTATTCCTGGTTGGCCCGGTAGATATTGTTGCCTGAGTTGCGGCTCTCTATCCAGCCTATCTCGGCGAAGCGTATGTCGGTGCTGTCGATACGTATATATTCGTTTTCCAGATGCCATACGTCGAAGTCCTCGGAGTCGTCGGAGACAATTCTGACTTCTGTCCTTGTTCCGTAGTCGTCTACGTAGGATCCGGCAGTGCTGGTATACAGTCTGTCGTTTAGAATACGGAAAGCCGATACTGGATGTATTCCGTATAGAGCCATCCTGTCGTAATCGTACGTGATAAGGTATTCTTTGGAGGAGGTTCCGTAGTAATAGTCATTCGGCCCCTCTATGCCCAGATCGGTGACGCGGGGATTCCCTGATAGTCTGTCTACGAGTTCCTGGCAGTAGCGGTACAGCATGTCGTAGTTGTATCCGGTAAGTTCGATGGTTCCGTTCTTCCATAGACTGGGGCCGACGTAGTTGTTGAAATTCTGGTCATCCACTCCGTATACCTGCCAGTTGGCGCCTCCATAGTCATTGGCTTTGCGTATTACCTGTTGTTTGAGGATGGACGGGAATGATGTGTTCATGGCCTCGTCGGTGAACTCCACTGTTATTCTTCCGGACGAGTATGAGCTGATCTGGGTGCGGAAGAGTTTTATTTCGTCAAATCCGGCCAGGAAATTTTCCATATACACTATGATGTCATTGAGTTGTTGGATAGTGCATCCGTCCGGCAGTCCCGCGCTGATATACAGCTCTGGCCTTTCTGGCTGACGGAACATGGAGGCGAATCCGTCAAGGCTTTTCCGGAACAGCATGAACGAGCCTCCGAAAGCCAGGATAAAGAACAGGATGAATGCCCAGTTGAACTTCTTGACATAGTATATGAAGCGGTCGTATTTTTGGGAGAAACGGACTATCTTCCTGCGGCGCTTGACAGGGAAGGAGATGCTTTCTGATTTGACTGGCAGATAGTCCAGAAGGGCCGGCACAAAAAACAGGGCGACCATCATCGAGACGCAGAGATTGATAATGATTACCGCGGAGAAGTCCGAAAGTATCTCTTTCTGCTCTTTTGGAAGGAAGAATATTACAATCAGGGATCCTATGGTGGTCAGCAGAGCCGCCAGTATGGCCAGAAATACTTTTCTGTTCCTGTAGTAGGAGTAGTGCGAGACCATTATTATCGAGTTGTCGATGATAATGCTCAGCGATATGGATATGCCGGCCAGGGAATAGATGTGTATGTCGATGTCAAGAAGCACGTACAGTATGACTGCCACGATTATGTTGACCAGCAGGGTCAGTGCTATTAGCAATGTGTATCTCAGGCTGAATGATGTCAGAAAGATGAAGACAAGCAGTATCACGACGCAGAGCAGGCTTCTGCGCACCAGTTTGTCCACTTCTTTCTGGATGTCCGTGGATACGTCATAGGATTTCAGGGCCGAGAAAGAGTCGGGGAATCCTGCTTCCAGGCGTCTCATGGTCTCAGATACTTCAGCACACAACTTGATGGTGTTGACGGATTCTTCAGGATAGACGCTGATATTGATGGTGTTCAGACCGTTGATACGGCTGTATGAGGACGGTTGGGCCTGGCGGGTCTTGATCTCAGCCACATCTGCAAGCCGTATGATGCGCCCTTCCGCATTGGCCACAGGCAGATGTCTGAAGTCCGTCCTGACGTTTCTCACCACTATGTCCGGCTCGTCACTCCTGTCCTGCGCTGGAGCGGTGCCGATGACAGTTCTGTCTCCAAGGTAGGAGGCCACGGCGTTGTAGATGTCGGAAGTGTTGATACCGGCGGATTTTATTTTTTCAGTATTGAGCGATATCTCGGTATAGTCGGGAGTGGCTCCTGAAAGACTTACCGAGTGTACTCCTTCGATGATGGCCAGATCCTTTATGATGTGGTCGTTTACATATTGCTCGATACGGTTGGTCGGAAGGTCGGCGTTTATGGTGAACATGATGACCGGGTTGATGTCCTTGCCTGTCGCGGAGACAGACAGCTCGGGATATGTCACTCCTTCCGGCAGCTTGTCGTAGAGCGAGCGTATGGCAGACGATACCTCGAAACGCACGGCGTCCATGTCGGCATTTTTCTTGAGGTACATGGTGATGCTTCCGCTGCCTTTCCGGCTCATGGACGCGATGGTCTCAATGTCTTTTACGGAGGATACGTAACCTTCTATTCTTGAAGTCACCTCGCTTTCCATTACCCTTGCGGACGCATTCTGCCAGTAATAGTATATCGACAGGCTCTGCTGTTTGCTTCTCGGCATATACTGCAGATTGAGGGCGGGAATCAGCGCCGCGCCTATCGTTACCAGTACCGCGAAGATCAGGAGGACGGAGAATGAGGATATTTTGACTCCTTTCATCATGGACGTTGCCTTGTCTGTTTGCGGTTATATATCAGATAGTAGATCAGCGGTATCCCGAATATGCTGACGATGAGTCCGACAATCATGCCGCCTATCATCACTATGGAGAGCGGGAACTGCAGGTCCGAGCCCATGTCGCCCTTTGTGAGGAACGGCACCATGGCCAGTACGGTAGTGAGCGTAGTCATGAGAATCGGGTTGAGCCTGCGTGAGCCTCCGGTCATAATGGCCCGCAGCAGGCCGTAGCCTTTCTCTTTTCTAAGCCGGTTGATGGTGTCCACTTTCAGTATGGAATCATTGATGACGATACCGCTCATGACTACGATTCCTATCATGGACATGGCGTTTATGCCTCCGCCGCATATTTTCAGCAGCAGGAGCGCTCCGAAGATGTCTACGACTATCTCGGAGAGAATGATCAGCGGCTGTATGAGGGACTCGAACTGGGCTGCCAGAATGAAATACAGCAGCAGGATGGATACTGCGGCGATGAGCATCAGCTCGTTTATGATGTTCCTGCTGGAGAAGTAGGAACCGCTGAAGGCCACGTCGTAAGTACCGTCCTCGATGGCCAGGTCCCTGGAAGCGTCCATGACATCAGGAACCAGTCTGTCAGGTATGTTGAGCTCAAGAGGATAATAGTTGCCGGACATGCCTGATATTATGCTCTTCAGGTCCCGGCTGCGTCCTTCCGTAGTGAAAGTGCTGAGCGGTATTTCCGTTCCCGAGCTGTTCTTTACTGTCACTGACAGCAGGTCGGGGGATGTGCTTTGGTCACCGATGACTACTGGGATTGAGTAGTCGCCTGTGGTTATGGAGAAGATGCGGTCCTCTCTGGTGAATTTGCGCAGGGCGTTGAGTACGCTGCTGTATGAAATGCCGTACAGGGTCATTTTCTCAGTGTCGAGAGTCAGCATGATCTGTTCCTGCCAGCGTATAGGATTGGGATGTATTCCCGGTACAGCCTCGCTGATGTCGGCTATTATCGAATTAAGTTTGTCAGGTTCAGGCGTTCTGCCGTCCCTCCCGCTGATCTGCACAGTGAGTTTTGGGGAGTTGTCGGAGAACATCAGGGTGAACAGGTTGCCTGCGTCGGAAAAACTGAATGCCGCTTCCGGATGTCTCTCTCTCAGCCATGCTGACGCTTCACTGATAATGCTGTCCAGGCCATCCGGGGTGCGGGCCATAAAGTATATCTGGGCCTCGCTCTTGCTCATGTCTCTGGTATGCGGCATAAGGAACTGCTGGGTGCCGCACATCTGGGTTGTCTGTGCGGAGTGCTGGGACAGGGCGTCTGCCAGCGACCGGCTGCGGTAGTCATTTTCCTCAATGGTAAGCGGACTGTTCCAGTCCACGTTCAGGATGATGTCGTTTTTGGTTACAGGGGGGAATGTGCTTTTCTCCAGGTTCATGAAAAGCAGCACTGACATCGGTATGGTCGCCAGCATCATGATGAATACGGCCCTGCCGTGTCGGAAAGTCCATTTGAGGGCCTTCTCATATGATGGACCCAGTTCCGTGTATCTGGCGATTCTGGCCAGATATCTGTTGTCCATCTTTCTGCCTCTCTTCTTATAAAGGGCGTAATAGTATACCGGTACTACCAGGACTGCGAACAGCAGGGACGAGAACAGGCCGACTGTTATCGCCACTGCCTGGTCCAGAAATATCTCTCCGGCGATACCGCTTAGGAAGACCAGTGGAACGAAGACGGCGCAGTTGGTGAGGATGGAGCTCAGCATGGGGGCGAATACTTCTCCGGAGCCTATGGCCACGGCGTCCTCCAGAGTGTCGCCTCTCTCCCATCGCTGAGTGATGTTGTCGATGACTATGATTGAGTTGTCCACCATCATGCCTACGCTGAGTATGAGGCCGGCAAGAGAGATGATGTTGATGCTTATGCCTAAGAGGAACAGGGCGAGCATGGATGTGAGCAGGGACACTATGATGGTGGGTATGATGAGCAGTGAGAACCTGAAGTTGCGCATGAACAGCAGGATGACGATACTTGCCAGAAGGATGCCGGCCACCAGGTTCTGCTCCAGGTTCTCAATAGTGTAACGCAGCAGTTCGGTCTGGTCCCTGGTGATGGTGAACCTTACTTCGGGATAGTCCTGCTCGAAACGCTCAATCCTGTCGTAAAGGGCCTCGCGCAGGGTATTCATCCTTGCGTCGCTCTGCTTGATGATGGCCATGCTTACAGCTCTGTCGCCGTCGGAACGGATGAGGCAGTTGTCGGCTCCCGGCTGCTCAATAATCTCCGCCAGTTCATTGAAGATGTAGATGCGTCCTCCGATATTGAGCCGGATTCTCTCTATGTCTTCTTTTGAATTCAGTTCGGACTGGAAACGTATGTTCCAATGGTATTGTCCGTCCCGTATGGAAAGGTTGCCTAACTGGATGTTGTTGGACTCGATGGCCTGTGCAAGCATGTCCGGAGTGGCGCCTATGGCTGTCAGTTTCTCATTGTCGGGAATTATGAGCAGTTCAGGAAATACCAGTCCGCTAAGGTCTACCATGGCGACTTCCGGTATCTGCTCTATGCGCTTGGAGATAACGCTGGAGGCCAGGCGGCTCATTTCCATGGCTCTTGACGGGTCATCCACGCTCATGTTGATGAAAAATGCCGGGATGTCCGTTGCGCTGGACTTTATCGCCTTCGGTCTCTCGGCCCCGTCAGGCAGGGACGACAGCGAGCGGTCTATCCTTTCGTTGACATCCACGAATGTGAAGTCGATGTCTGTACCGTACTCGAAAGACAGGCGTATGATGCCGGTTCCGCTTTCGGACTGCGAACGGATGTCCGTAAGGGACGGTATCTGCATCAGTTCCCTGCGCAGTGTCTGGAGGTACATGTCCATCTCCCTGGCGGAACTGCCGTCTACCTTGACCTGTACGGTAATCTGAGGAATGTCCACGTCGGGCATGAGGGATACCGGAATCAGTTTGATGGATACCGCTCCCAGAACAGCCACGGCGAAAAGGACCATGGACACCGCTACGGGCCTTTTTATCAGCTGCCGTATCATTGCCTTACTATGACTTTGGATTCGTGGGCCAGATTGAGGTTGCCCGATGTGATGACCGCGTCACCGAGACTGAGCTCTGAGGTGCGCTCGGTGTTGACCTTCACCACGTGGCTGTCACTGTTGGACATGACGATGTCCACGTAGACCCAGCGGGCCGTACTGTCAGCACTTTGATATACAAACAGTACGTCCTCATTGTCGCGCATGACCACCGCGCTTTTGGGCACTACCTGCTGTTGCGGGATGATTTCCTCCACCATCACTCTGACATTCATGCCGTCCATCATACTCCCGTCCGCGTTGCTGACAGACGCTGTTATCTCTATCTGTCCTTTGTCGTCCACCATCGGGTTGACGGATGTTATGCGTCCAGTGTATTTCTTCTCCGGAGCATTGAAAGGAGATATTATCACAGGCATGCCTGTCTTTACAGAGGCTATTTCAGATTCCAGGACAGGGAAGGTCACATCGAAGCGGCTGTCGTCGATGACTGAGCAGAAATCCTCGGATGGAGCACTTTCATAGACCCTGCCCTTGATGCTTGCCACTTTTCCGGTAAACGGCGCCACAATCCTGGTGCCCTTGTAGTCGTACAGTGCCCTGCGGTAATTCTGTTCCGCATCGGCGTATCCGGACCTGGTTCTGGCTATCGCCATCGTTGTTGCAGGAATGTCTGAAGTGTCGGCATCTCCGTATCCGAAGCCGATCAGGACATCGTTGAGGTCTATTTCCGCTTTTTTCAGAGCATTCTCGGCCTGATTCAGGGCTATTGACGCAGCCTCAGGGTCCAGACACGCGATCAGCTCTCCTTCTCGGACTGTCTGTCCGTTGGAGAACCGCACATCGGATATGGTTCCCGACGTGTTGAACCGCAGGCTGCTCTTTTGTGCTGCAGTCAGTTTGCCGTTGCTTATGGTCTGTCTGTGAAAGTCTGTCAGACGCAGTGCCATCGTGTCCACATAGTTGGTTTCCACGGCTTGTGACAGGCGTGTCAGAGTTTCTTCCTCCACTGTTTTATTGTTTCCGCATGCTGCTGTTAAGGCTAGCATCGGCAGTAACATGAGTCTTTTCATATGGCATCAATATCAATCAGTCTTCAATGAGTTTGTCAAATTCGGCATCCAGGTCTTTTCCGTAGATGTAGTCGTAGAGCGTGTCCTTGCGCAGGTTGTAGTAGTAGGACCAGTAGTTGGCCAGCTCTTCTATGTACTGGGACGAGGCTTCGTCTCTTTCGTTCTGGGCCGTATTTATCTCAAGTATGCCTATCGTTCCGTTGCGGAACCTCTGCAGTGCCAGCTCATATCTCTCTCCGGCTATCGCATCGGCCTTCTGGGACACATCGCACTGTTGTGACTGGGCATTGAACTGCACTACCCGGATGTAGATGTCCTGACGGCGCTGCATCACCTCCTGTTCCACCTGTGCCAGTACTATCTCCTGCTGGGTCTTTGCCATCTGTACCTTGCCCTTTCCGAGTCCCCAGTCCAGAATGGGTACACTGAGTGTCAGGCCTACAATCTCCTGATCCATCGGATTGCGGTAGGATGAGGTGAACTCGTTGCCGGTCTGCGTAAGTCCGAACTGGGCCGTCAGCATCGCGCTGAATCCACGGTCGGCCTTGGCCTGCGCTATGGCGGCCTCAGCCTCTATGAGGTTGAGCTCGTTGTCCAGGCTGAAAGTAGTGTTTTCCAGGCTGCGGCGGACTGCTTCCTCCTCGTCAATCTCGATATTGGAGAAGTGCTGCGGCTTTATGAGTGTGAGTTCCGTGTCGTCACTCATTCCCAGATAGGACTTCAGGGAAAGCATGGCCTGCTGCAGTTCTACTTCCGAACTGGCCACGGCTATCTCGGCGTTGAGCACCTGCAGCTCCATCTGAAGCAGCTCGTCCTTGGTGTATGTGCCTATGTTGAAACGTTCCTGAGCGATGCTGTAAAGCTGCCTGGTGTTCTCGTAACGGCGGCGTGCCATTTCCAGGTTCTCCTGGGTGCGCAGTACGGTGAAAAAATATGTTGTGGCCGTTATGGCTATATCTTCCAGGTCTTCCAGATATTTCTTCTTTGACCGTTCGTATTTCTTAGGCTCTGTCTTTCTTTCCCATTTCAGCCTGTTGTACTGGAATATTGGCTGCTGGAGGTAGACATTGACCGGATTGGAGTTCCAGGTCAGGCTGCCGTAGGGGGAGAACTGGTCGAAACGGTTGAGGTAGGTGTTGAGCGATATGACACCTCCGGTCCATGGGATGTTCTGGTCTATCGAGAGCTGCAGCCAGTTGTTCATGTTGTCGTTCTGTACATAGTGCGTCTCTCCGGTCTCCGCATCCTGCAGGGCTACGAGCGAGCGGTTGTACTGTCCCAGTCCGGCATTGAGGTTGAGCGAAGGCAGAAACTGCGCCTTATATGAGCGGAACTCCCAGTAACTGCTGATGAAAGAATATTTGGCGATCATCGCCGGCAGTGATTTGCTCTGTGCTGCGACTATCACATCCTCCAGTGTGAACTCCCAGTGCTGTGCCGGCTTGCCGGCTACAGATGCCTCTGATGTGTCTTCCTGTGCGCTAAGAGCCGGAGCGGCCATGAGTATCAGGCAGATGCTGCAGGCCAGATATGTAATCCAAGGTTTATTTTTCAGGTTCATGATCCGCAATGCTGCTAATTGTGCATCCAAAATTAATGGAAAATGCTTGAAAAGCAAATGTTATGCTTGAATTTTCTGCTTACCATTGCCGCACCTTATCATCATCTGAAAATACTGTCCCAGCCAAGATAGATAGGTTCAACATTATTGTTTTAAATTGCCGAAATACATCCTGGTTTCAGAAGTACCTGTAGAGTGGGGTTTAAAGAAAAAACAAAAGCAGTCACATAAACTGTAACTGCTTGATACTCTGTCGGGGTAAAAGGACTCGAACCTTCGACCCCCTGCTCCCAAAGCAGGTGCGCTAGCCAACTGCGCCACACCCCGGTTGAGACTGCAAATATAAGGCATTATTTGTAATAATTTCAGTTTCTTTTTAGAATTCATCACTAAATTTGTAATGTTTTTTAGAGGATACTGTCATGAAATTGCTTATAGTTGAGGATGATCCGTCACTCAGAGAACTGATGCGAAGGGCCTTGACAGAGGAAAGGTACGTGGTGGAGACCGCATCGGACTTCGCGGAGGCCGACGCCAAGATCGCAGGATATACTTACGACTGCATACTGCTGGACATCATGCTGCCCGGCGGAAACGGCCTGAGGCTGCTGGATCATATTAAGGAGCTGCACAAAAGGGAGAACGTCATCATCATCTCGGCCAAGGACTCGCTGGACGACAAGGTCTACGGCCTGGAGAAGGGTGCGGATGACTACCTGCCCAAGCCGTTCCACATGGCGGAGCTCAAGGCACGTATCCGCAGTGTGCTCAGGCGCGGCCGGAGCGGTGGCGAGCTGAGCATTGAGTACGGCAACGTGACCCTCCAGCCGGACAACGGTCTAGTGGAGATAGCTGGCAAGTCTGTCGAACTGCTGAAGAAGGAGTTCGATATCCTGCTTTACTTCATGCAGCGCCCCAATCACATAGTGGACAAGTCTGTGCTGGCCGAGGCGGTCTGGGGCGACCATGCCGACCAGGCCGATGATTTCCATTTCGTCTATGCGCAGATGAAGAATCTGCGGAAGAAGCTGCAGGCGGCAGGAGCGGATATAGAGATAAAGGCTGTCTACGGTTTCGGGTACAAACTGGTGGAGTCACCTCAGCAGCAGGAAGGATGAAGCTCATATACCGCATAACACTCAGGCTGGCCCTGGTTCTGCTGCCTCTGATGGCCGCTTGGGCCGCGCTTTTCTATTTCAAGATGCTGGACGATGTCAATGACGAGACGGATGACTCTCTTGACCTGTTTACCGAGCTTGTCATAGAAAGGGCGCTCTCGGGCAATGAGCTGCCGCCCAATGAGGGCACCAACATCATGTACGATATCATTCCGGTAGGGGAGCAGTTCGCACGGGATTATCCTCAGATACGCTACTACTACAGCGAGCAGTATTTTCCTCTGATAGGGTATGAGCCTTCCCGCGTGCTGACCACTGTCTTCATGATGGATGACGGGGAGTATTATCTGTTGAAGGTGTATACTCCTACTATAGACAAGCAGGAACTGATGCGCTCCACGCTGGTGTGGATAGTGGCCCTGTATGTTCTCCTGCTATTGACGGTCATGCTGGTCACCGTGCTGGTTTTCTACCGCAACATGAGGCCGTTCTACAAGCTGTTGGGCTGGCTTGACAGGTTCAGGATAGGCGGCGGCAACCCTCCATTGGACAATCCGACAGACATCACCGAGTTCCGGAAACTCAATACGGCCGCCGAGCAGGCACTCAACCGTTATCAGAAGGCTTTTGAGGCGCAGAAGGAATTTATAGGCAATGCCTCGCACGAGCTTCAGACTCCGCTGGCGGTGATCGGCAACAGGGTGGAGTGGCTTATAGACAATACGGAGCTTACCAGGAAGCAGATGGAGGAACTGATGGGCATACAGCGTACTTTGGGTTCTGTGGTGAGGCTCAACCGAACTCTGCTCATGCTTACGAAAATAGACAACGGACAGTTCCCGGAGAAGACCCTTGTCTGTCTTCCGAAGGTGGTCCAGGAGAGTGTGGAGATATTCTCGGAGATATACGAGGACAAGGAAATAGAAGTGGATTTCCCGATGCCGGAGAGCAATCTGGAGGTGGAGATGAACGAGTCGCTGGCCACTGCTCTGGTAAACAATCTGCTGAAGAATGCCTTTATATATACTCCCGCACAGGGGCGCATATGTGTCAGAATCTCAGGACGTACCTTGGAGATATCCAATACTGGCCAGGCTCCGCTGGATGCAGAACATATCTTCGAGCGTTTCTACAAGAGCGGCGACCGGGAAGGCTCGTTGGGCCTCGGCTTGGCCATAGTCGGGGCTATCCAGAGGTATTGCAATCTGGAAGTGAAGTATACTTTTGAGGCAGGAATGCATAAATTTTCTGTAAAATGGCCGAAATTTTAGATTCATTTCAGAATCGAGGACAATCTTTGCATTGCGAAAATAAAGAAACAAGCAATAATTTTAAAAAGAGTAAAGTAATGAAAAAATTTATGATTCTTGCAGCCTCGCTGCTGCTCTTCTCAGTTACATCGGCCTATGCGGACAATGACCGTCCGATCCAGTTCAACCAGCTGCCCGAGGCCGCGCAGCAGTTCATCAATACTTATTTCCCTGACCAGAAAGTGTCCTTTGCCAAGGAGGAGCGTGACTTCATGGAGGTGAGCTACGAGGTGATGTTCACCAACAGTATCAAGATAGAGTTCGCCGGCAACGGGGAGTGGAAAGAGGTGAAGTGCAAATACTCCACATTGCCTGAGGGAATAGTTCCAGAGCAGATTGTCAACTACGTGAACACTAATTTTCAGGGAGTGTCCATTTACGCCATAGACCGCGGCTACAGGGATGTGGAGGTGAGTCTGACAAACGGCCTTGAGCTCACTTTCGATCTGAATTACAATCTCATCGACATGGATGACTAAGCGCGTCCCGGATGGCGTCAGTTTGGAACGGGTCTTTCTGCACTGGGCCCGTTTTTTGCAGGGTGTGTCACATAAATGTGCATGCCGCATTAATTCAGCGAAATCAACAAAAACAAAAATTATGAAGTATTTAAAACTTATTGTATCAGGGTGTATTTTGTCCCTTATGGTTATTACAACCTCCTGCAATAAGCAGGGGCCGGAAGGTGGAATCAACGACGAATTGAGGAATGAACTGCAGGCAGCTCTTCTGGAGAAGTATCCGGACGCCCAGGATGTCGTGTGGTCGGAGAAAAGCGGATATTATGTAGCGGACTTCACTGCAGCTGTAGTTAAGGCCGGTTCGGACAGGGTGCGTTATTCGGCCTGGTTCGACTCGCGCTGTGACTGGCAGATGACGGAGACGGACATCCCGTTTGATATGCTTCCCGAGGCGGTGAAGACTTCTTTTGCTGCGGGCGAATATGCCGACTGGCGCATAGATGACGTGGATATGTTGCTCAGAAACGGGGTGGAGCTTATCTATATCATAGAGGTGGAGGGCACCAATGCAGACGGTGTCATGCAGGAAGTGGACCTTTATTATTCCGAGGACGGAGTGCTGGTGAAGACGGTGGTCGATGCTGAGAAAGATTATGACTATGACGACTATATCCCAGACAATCCTGCTCAGGGTATCTTTGAGTTCATCGAGACCCGTTATCCCGGTTCGCGTATAGTGGAGATAGATGTCGAGGACGGAATGACCGAGGTGGAGATCATCGATGGCCGCGTGTGCAGGGAACTGCTGTTCGACAGATCCGAGAACTGGCTGTATACCAAGACGGAGGTCTGCGTCAATGATGTGCCGGCAGAGATAATGGCGGCCCTGGAGAGCTCCGAGTACGGAGAGTACTGGATTGATGATGTGGACTTCTATCAGACTCCCCAGGAGGAGTTCTACCGCTTCGACCTGGAGTACAGGGATGATGATATCAAGGTGGACGTATTTGCTGACGGAACAGTCCGTGTAGTTGAAGGCGGAGATAACTGGGGAGGCAACGGCGGCGGTCCTGCCGTGGACGGTGATGTCGCCGCTTTGATCGGGCAGATGTATCCTGGAGCCACTATTCTGGAAAAAGACTGGGATGACGGTTATCTGGAAGTGGAGATACGGCACGACGGCAGGGAGAAGAATGTATATTTCAACGGTGCAGGTGAATGGGTATGGACAGAGTGGGACGTGCGCCGCTCCGAACTGCCCGATGCAGTGCTCAGCACTCTCAATGCCGAATATCCGGGGGCGGAGATCGATGATGTGAAATATGTGGAGACACCTTCCGCTGAGTTCTATCTCATCGAACTGGAAGACCGCCGCGACGATGATATCACGGTCAGAATATCCCCTGACGGCACACTTCTTTAGACTTTAAATTAGAGTCACCGACAGTTTCAGATAATGCGGAGAGTCCGGCCACATCTTTCTGGTCGGACTCTCTTTTACCAGTTATCGAATAATCCGAATCACACCGGCTCATTCAAAGATATTTGTTCATCTCTGTAACAAGCAGGTGAATTGTTGTGGAAGATTCTTCCGTCGCCGGATTTCCGTGAGAAATCTCATCAAGAACGGATGCGGCATTCTTGATGGCTTGCGCTTGCAAATGCAGCAAGAACCAATACTCAAAAGCCTGATTGCTGTAGGCAACTTGAAAGCCGTTCTTCTTTGCCAGTGTAATGGCTTGATTGAAGTCCTTTGCAGGGAAATCGTCTTTGTCAAAGACTATTTACTGAGCGGGTTTGCAGTCGGTGTAATGGACGTGCTGGAGATGATGGCTTCCCAAAAATGGAAGTACTTGTGCGCTCTCTCTGATTGTGCCCTTGATTATCAAGGACTTGCAAATAGCTCTGCACATTTGAGGCTTTTAAAACCGGCCAAATGTGCAGAACAAAATATAACATGCTGATAATCAGATAAGATTTTGTCTCTTTGCACATTACCATACAAAATTACGGCTTACAGACAAATCCTTCACACGAAATAATTCTTGCAGACATTGACAGTTTACAGTTTCACCTAATCTACGCCCAGCCCCCAGTGAGTCTGTTATGCTTATAATTGCACAATTGCGAATCAGTCAGATATATGTTCAAAATTGCATATGACAGACTGCATGGAAAGAAGCATAGTCTGTTTTGTAATAACGTGAATAAGCTGCTGTGAATCAATGTGCTGCCGCAAGACGGCGATTATAGACTCATGGGGTTATGGCGCATGAACGACTGAGGCAGCGGGCTGTTAGCAGAGTGCGCTGAGGAGTGAGTGCGGTGTGGTGGCTACGGAGAAGGTGGTGATGAATCTGTGCTTTTGTCGGCACCTGCTCGTGGAGGGGACTCGTTGAGGCCGGTCAAAGTGCGTTAGTGAGAGGAAGGTGTTGAAAGAGAAAAAGAATATGTCGTTGGAAACCATCTGCAAGATTGAAAACGTATTAGGCATTGAGATTATCAAAAACCTGAATGAAATTGAGTAGTAAAAGAGGTATGGCTAAAGAAAGAGAAAAGTATACAGCCGATGATTCGAGTAATCAGAGGTCAGCAAGTTATTATTGACAGGGATTTGGCTCTGCTCTATGGTGTAGAAACAAAACGTCTTAATGAACAAGTAAAACGTAATATCGAGCGGTTTCCTGAAGACTTCATGTTTCAATTGAGTAAGGAGGAAGTAGAAATCTTGAAGTCGCAAAATGCGACCTCAAGTTGGGGTGGCGACAGAAGGTTGCCTTATGCTTTCACCGAACAAGGTATCGCCATGCTTAGCTCCGTCTTGAAATCACAGACTGCGGTGGAAGTGAACATCCGCATCATGAGAGCCTTTGTGTCCATGCGCCGTCTCATCGCTACCAATGCCCAACTGTTCCAACGGCTTGAAACGATAGAATATCATCAGCTTGAAATGAAACGGCATCAGGAGGTGACGGACAAGCGCATCGACGAAAGGTATATTCTACGACGGGCAGGTGTTTGACGCTTACCGTTTTGTATCGGATCTGATACGAAAGGCAAAACGCACCATTGCGTTGATTGACAACTATGTGGATGATACGGTGCTGACCCTGCTCGACAAAAGGGGAAAAGGAGTTGCTGCCACTATCTACACGCAACGTGTCAGTGACCGGTTCCAACTGGATGTGGACCGCCACAACGCCCAATATCCGCCAGTCAAGATAGAGCGGTTCAACAAAGCGCATGACCGTTTTCTGCTTATAGACGATGAAGTGTACCACATCGGGGCATCGATTAAGGATTTGGGCAAAAAGTGGTTCGGGTTCACGCTTATGCGTGACATTCCGGCCTCAGAAATCATCAGTAGAATCAAGGATTAGCCAATTTTCAAATTGTTTTTGATGCGTTATTCTCATCATGGGGCAGGCTTTGCCGACCCTAGTTGTTGACTATTCCCCAATGTTCAGAATAACGGAAAAACCTTGTAATTTTGTACCCGGGGTTAAATCAAGACTGCTGCCTTCCACCGGTCTGAGCAGCAGAAACGGCAGAAGGAGCAGTCTCAATATCAGGGAGTGGCGTTTGGCGCTCATGCGATGCGCTACTGTTCCTTGGCGATGTTCTCGCGCATGTCGGTGTCGGCCTGGATGTTCTTGATGCGGTAGTAGTCCATGATGCCGAGATTGCCGGAGCGGAAAGCGTCGGCCATGGCCAGAGGTATCTCTTTCTCGGCCTCAATGACCTTGGCGCGGGCTTCCTGAGCCTTGGCCTTCATCTCCTGCTCCTGGGCCACGGCCATGGCGCGGCGCTCCTCGGCACGGGCCTGGGCGATATTCTTGTCGGCGTTGGCCTGGTCTATCTGCAGGACGGCTCCGATATTCTTTCCGATGTCGATGTCTGCGATGTCTATGGACAGAATCTCGAAGGCGGTGCCGGCATCAAGTCCTTTGGCCAGAACGACCTTGGAGATGGAGTCGGGATGCTCAAGCACGTCCTTGTGGGATTCTGAGGCACCGATGCTGGATACTATGCCCTCGCCCACACGGGCCAGTACAGTCTCCTCGCCTGCTCCTCCGACCAGCTGCTTGATGTTGGCGCGGACGGTTACCCTTGCCTTGGCTATCATCTGGATACCGTCCTTTGCCACTGCGGTCACAGGAGGGGTGTTGATGACCTTGGGGTTGACGGACATCTGCACGGCCTCAAAGACGTCACGGCCCGCCAGGTCAATGGCGGCGGCCATCTTGAAGTCAAGGGCTATGTTGGCTTTGTCGGCGGATATGAGCGCGTTCACCACATTGGGTACATTGCCTTTTGCAAGATAATGGGCCTCAAGGGCGTTGGCGTCAAGTTTGAGGCCGGCTTTGGTACCTGTAACCATGGCCATGACGATAGTGCTGGGTGGTACTTTTCTCCATCTCATAAGCACGAGCTGGATGAGGGATATCCGCACTCCCGATATCAGGGCCTGGAACCACAGGGTCACCGGGAAGAACCACAGGAGGATAATCAGGGCAACAACGGCCACGGCTATCCAGATCAGTAAAAGTCCTAATGATGTCATAAAAAGGTAGAATTATTTTGGTTTCACATATATTTTGTTGTCGTCGATAAGGATTACGGTGACATCCTGTCCGGGGTCGATGAGTCCGTTGCGGGCGGTACATTCCACCGCTACGTCTCCGAACAGGACTTTGCCCATAGGAGCCAGTCTGGTAATGGTCTTGCCGTCGCTTCCCACCGCTATGCCCTTGTCTTCCGGCTTTGAATCGGTGCGGCTGTCTATCTCGGTGTGGAGCGAGAGCTTTTTCCATGTCCTGGAACGCAGGGTGAGCACTGTGCTGGTGACGGCCAGCAGTATGTTGACGGCGATGGTGATGAGTCCGGCGGTCTGTCCGAACTGGTCGAAGGCCAGCCAGCAGGAGCCGGCCATGGCCAGCAGGCCCAGCGTGCCGGCTACGAAGATGCCTGGGATGAGCACTATCTCAGCGATGATAAGAAGTATGCCTATGATGGTTAGGGATATGATCAGAGCCATGTGGTTACAGTTTTATACTTTTTATTGATACTTTTATTCCTTCTTTATCGAGTTTCTCTAAAAGAGTCTCGGCTTCGTCGTGGTCACTGAACGGTCCTACGGAGAAGACAGTCTCTCCGTCATCCTGGACAGTACGGGTTATATCCTTGGAGCATAACTCCTGTACTGTGCTCAGCACTGATTGCGGCAGTGCCTGCCCGTAGCCGGACAGGATCACCTGCCAGGCCAGTTCGCTTTCGCTGGCGGAGGAATGCTTCTTGCCCTCCATGTTTCTGGCGGTCTTGACTGAGATGCTCTTGCCGTTGTCAAAGGCTATTATGAATGACTCTGGGAATCCGTTCTTCTTCACTCTGTTGAGGTTGTAAAGGGCTTCCTGATAAGTGCCGAACAGGCCGACTGTGTGCAGGTACTTGCCCGACGGCATCCGGGTCACGAATACAGGACTCATCCCTCTTATGTCCCTTACGGTGGCACGTGTGGACAGGACCATGAACTGGATCTGGTATACTATGCCTGAGGGTAAAGTATTGTCCTCGACGAACTGTCCCTTGTCCCTGCCCAGTATCTTGAAGCTGTAGTCAAACTCGGGCTCGGGTACCTCCACTATAATATAAGGTATCTTTCCGGGCGCATGTTTGCGGAATATGTACGTCCTCTCTGTTCCAGAAGGAAGCTTGGTGCTTTCAGGCTGCTCGTCATCGTATGTCATGGGTATGATCCCGTCGGCGAGGAACTGTGTCTCCATGTCCCTTACCTTTGCGCTCACCTCGTCTATCTGCTTCTTGATGCTCATGGATTCCTGCTCTATGTCGCGTATGATTCCGGCCAGAAATTCCCGGTCTTCGTCTGAGGCGTTCCCGTAGATTCTGCGGCTTTCCTCTATCTTGTCCAGTTTTTCTCTGTGCTCGTTCTGTAGTCTGCGTAACTGATGCATCAGAAGAGAATAGCTGTCATTCTGCCGCGGTCCTGCAGTACCGGAGGCTGGCTCCGACATCTCTTGTCTGTGAGTGAAAGAGGATATCAGAAGCGGGGACTCGTCTTTCCCGATAGGTGTTTTTACGGGGGTGGCAATGAATTCCGTGACGTATATCTTGACAGAGTCGCCTTCGGTTTCCCTGTTTGATACAATTACTGAGCAGGAGCCTTCCTCGTCATTGAGGAAAAGGATGTCGTCCCCAGTGGAGGAATATGGAAACCCAAGGTTCTCAGGAGGAGTCCAGTCCTCATTCTCGTCGTCCCATGTGCTGTAGAACAGGTCGTATCCTCCCATGCCGGGCAGGCCGTCGGAGGCGAAGTACAGGGTTTTTCCGTCTTTGCTCAGTATAGGGAAAATCTCATTGCCGCTGGAGAGGACATTCTCACTCAGCAGAACAGGAGCTGTCCAGACGGTACTGTCTTTTCTGGAAGATGTGTAGAGGTTCCAGGCTCCGGATTCGTCAGGAGCGGAGAATATGACGCTTCCGCTTTCTTCCGGCAGGTACATTGAGGTGTAGAACCGGTTCATCCTGTGCACCGGGGCCTTGATAAAAGGGTTGGGTACCGGAATCCAGGAGTTGTCGCTGAACTCGTTGATGTAAAGGAAAAACTCACTTATACGGAATATGCCGGAGGTTGTTTCCTTAGGCCTCACGATGTACTGCATCATGCTTTGCCCGTTCTGACACTCCACTATGCGGTCCATAATCTCAAGTTTCAGAGTCGAGTCAGCGGTCTTGTCCAGTGCAGCAGTGTAATACTCCACGGCTTTTTCAAACTGATAGTTCCTGTGGAAGATGCCGGCTCTTCTCAAATCCTCCTCCACTTTGTCCTCTCCGTCCTGTTGCCCATAGGCAGGAAGGCATGTGAGCAGGATTGCCGTGAATGCCATAAAATATTTGTAAAAGGCAGTCATATTCAAATTTAAGGTGAACAAAATTACTAAATACTTTACAAATAAGAAAAAAATAGTACTTTTGTACCCTCATTTTTATGCAAACTAGAAAACTGTTTTTTTAAGAAAGTTTAAAAAAGAATTGATATGCAAAGTAAAGGTGCCATTTCTCTATTGGCGGTATTGATCGCTCTGGCGTGCCTGTACCAGCTTTCTTTCACAGCTGTTTCTGTCATTCAGCAGAACAAGGCTGAGAAGTTTGCCGAGGCAGCTGTCATGGCAGAGCAGCAGAAACCCTCTTTCGCGGAGGTGTCGGATCTGGATAAAGCTTATTATCTGGACTCAATCAGAAAAGAAAGAAACAGGTATTACATCGACTCTGTAAGTGCTGAGAAGATATATCTCGGCCATACTTACAAGGAGGTGCAGGAAAAGGAGATCAATCTTGGTCTAGACCTCAAGGGCGGTATGAACGTCATGCTTGAGGTTCAGCTGAGCGACCTTGTAAGAGCCTTGTCCAATTACAACACTTCCCCTGAGTTCGAGCAGGCTTTGGCACTGGCCAAGCAGAGAGAGACAGCATCCGGTGGAAATACTGACTTCATCACCCTCTTCTATGAGGCCTGGAACGAGGTGGCTCCCAACCAGAGGCTTTCCCAGATATTCGGCACCATTGACCTTAGGGACAGAATCAATGCCCAAAGCACCAATGATGAGGTTATCGCAGTGATCCGCGAGCAGGCTGAAAGCGCTGTCGCAAACTCTTTCAACGTGCTGCGTAACCGTATAGACCGTTTCGGAGTTACATCCCCCAATATCCAGAGACTTGGAACATCCAGCCGTATTCTGGTCGAGCTTCCCGGTGTCAAGGAGCCGGAGCGTGTCCGCAAGCTTCTTCAGGGAACCGCTTCGCTGGAGTTCTGGACAACTTATGAGAACCCTGAGGTGTTCCGTTACCTTCAGGAGGTGAATACGATTGTGAAGGACATGCAGGCAGATGAGGAGGAGACTGTGGCAGAGGAGACGTCTGCGGTTGAGGCTGCGGATCAGGCGCAGGCATCAGAGGCTGAGAATACTGGCCTTGACGAGCTTGTAGCTGAGCTGGAGCAGCAGGATGACTCGCTTTCCACCGACGAGCTCAATTTCGCCAAGAACAATCCGTTCTTCTATGCTCTGAATCCTTCGATGTACAACGGTCAGCTGATGCCCGGCCCGGTAATCGGCATAGCTCATTACAGGGACACGGCGAAGATCAACAACTGGCTCAGGCTTCCTCAGGTCAAAGCGGCTCTTCCCGCAGACCTCGTTCCCATGTGGACAGTGAAGCCGGCTGCTGAATATCCCGGCGGCAATTACTATCAGCTTGTCGCTATCAAGGTCAACACCCGTGACGGCAAGGCTCCCCTTGACGGAGGAGTAGTGTCCGATGCGCGTGTGGCCTACAACAATATGGGCGGTCAGCCGGAGGTCGACATGGCCATGAACGCTGAGGGTGCCCAGACATGGGCCCGTCTGACAGCAGACAATATCGGCAGGAGCATAGCCATCGTGCTTGACGGTATGGTGTACTCATTCCCCCGTGTCAATACGGAGATCACCGGAGGCCGTTCCGTTATCTCCGGCAGCTTCACCATCGAGGAGGCTACCGACCTTGCTAACGTGCTCAACTCCGGTAAGCTGCCCGCTCCCGCGACTATCGTTCAGGAGCAGGTGGTAGGTCCCTCACTCGGTAGCGCTTCCATCCAGGCAGGTATGATTTCCTTCGCAATCGCTTTCCTGTGCGTTCTGCTTTATATGATAATCTTCTATAAGGGCGCAGGTCTGGCAGCTGACGCCGCTCTACTCTGCAACGTGCTCTTCCTCTTCGGAGCACTCGCGTCATTCGGAGCCGTCCTCACCCTCCCCGGTATCGCCGGTCTGGTGCTTACATTGGGTATGGCGGTGGATGCCAACGTGATTATCTACGAGCGCGTCAAGGAGGAACTCCGTGCCGGCAAGGCTCTCCGTCTTGCGGTGTCAGAAGGTTACAAGCATGCCTATTCGGCCATCATTGACGGTAACCTGACTACCATCATCACAGGTCTGGTGCTCTTCTTCTTCGGTTCCGGCCCGGTACAGGGTTTTGCGACCACTTTGGTTATCGGTCTGATTACCTCCATGCTGACATCCATTTTCATCTCAAGACTTATCTTCGAGGCAAGGCTCAGCCGCGGCAAGAACATCTCGTTCTACACCAAGTTCTCAAAGGACTTCCTGCAGCATACGCATATTGATTTTGTCAAGATACGTAAATATGCATACATTATCTCCATCGTACTGGTTCTGATAAGTGTCGGCTCCATCATCTTCAAGGGCTTCACCTACGGAGTAGACTTTACCGGAGGCCGTACCTATGTCGTGCGTTTTGACCAGGATGTGGCGGTGGAGGATATCAGGGAGTCTGTTCTTGAGGCATTTGACGAGGGTGTTGAGGTAAAGCAGTTCGGAGGCGCCAGCCAGATGAAGATCACTACCACCTACATGATCGAGGACCAGAGCACCGAGACTGATGCAGTAGTGGACCACATGCTGTACGAGGCTTTGAAGGAGTACTTCGTCAATCCTATCACATACGACCAGTTTATCTCGACACTGGAGAATCCTAACGGTATCATCCAGTCCGACAAGGTAGGTCCTACCATAGCCAACGACATGAAGCGTGACTCGCTTATCGCAGTGGCCATAGCGCTCTTCGCGATCTTCGCTTACATCGCTGTCCGCTTCAAAGGCTGGACCTGGGGTCTCGGCGGTGTGGTCTCCACTGCGCATGACGCCATCCTCACAGTCGGCTTCTTCTCACTGTTTACCGGAGTGCTGCCGTTCACCCTTGACGTGGACCAGACATTTATCGCCGCAGTACTGACGATTATCGGTTACTCCATCAACGACAGCGTGATCATCTTCGACAGGATCCGTGAGTACCGCAAGCTCTATCCCAAGCGCGAGCTTTACCAGAATATCAACGACGCCATCAACAGTACTCTGGCCCGTACCATCAACACGTCCGGTACCACATTCATCGTGATGCTTGCCATCGCCATCTTCGGAGGCGAGGTGATCAGGGGCTTCGCAGTCGCATTGCTTGTCGGTATCCTGGTCGGAACTTACTCTTCAGTGTTCGTAGGTACTCCTATCATGTACGACCTGTCACTGCGCAAGGCCCGCAAGGAAGCCAAGAAGCTCCAGGCAGCCGGCAGCAAGAAGTAAGACCTTTCTTAATGAACGGATCGCTGGCTGTACAGCATAGCTAAAAGTTCCCATGATGAGTTTGAGGCTTGTCATGGGAATTTTTATTGGGATTTGTTTATTATGCCTTGGAGGTGTCCGGTGGAGACGAGGTCAACGGATTTTCACTACCTTTGAGGCATGAAAAGGCATATCGGTCTTATCTCGGTATTGACTGTCCTGGCCGCAGTACTCTTTCTGCCGGTCCTCATCTCCTGTAACGACAGGGGCACACAGTTGCGTCAGGCTCTGGCAGCAGCGGACTCGCTCATGATGACAGACCCGCTGGCCGCCCTCGACACCCTGTTGGCCATTGACAGCGCAGACGCAGCAAGACTCCCGCGCGCCGACAGGGCACTGTACACCCTGCTGAGGACCGAGGCCGGGTACAAGTGCTACATGCCCGTCGCCGGAAACACCACCGCCATATCCGAGGCCGTTGACTACTACCGCCGCAAAGGACCGGAGGACAGGCTGGCCCGCGCCCTGACCATGCAGGGGGCCGTCCTCACAGAATGCGGAGACCCGGACGGAGCCATGCTCGCCTACAAGGAGGCCGAGCCCCTCCTTGAACGCTCCGGCGACCTCGAGCAGCTCGGCCTCCTCCACACCCGCATCGGAGAGCTGTACCAGATGACATTCTCCAATACCGCAGAAACAGTTTACCGTTACCGCAAGGCCCTTGAATGCTTTGAAGCGGGAAATTATGAACACCGGCTCGCAGCCGCCAATCTAACATTGTCCCGAATCCTGCTTACAGAGGCAGATTCTACTGCGCTATGGGAAAAATACTACAGAAAGGGCACTGAGTATGCCATTGCCTCCCATGACACTCTCTATATCGTAGAAAGCATCAACCAAAGCGCGCAGTTCTCCCTTATATGCGCAAAAGACTCTTTACACGCGGCCAGAATAGCAGCCAAAACCCTATTAAACAATGACTACACATCATATCTGAGCCACTCTCTTTTCAACAGCTTCTGTCAGATAGCCGCAGACGGATACACAGGCGCGGAAAGGACTGATTCCTCCCTCTTGTTCGCAGGTATGATGCACCTCGGTAACATCGTTGACAGCATGAACTACTGTCACGTTCTTTCGGGAATCATGGAGGCCGACGGTAATCCCGATGGGGCCCTTGACTATACACGGAAGGCCCATGCCGCTGAGAGCAGAATAAATAATGAATCCGATATCCTGGATATTAGCGCATTTGAGCACGAGATTCAAAACTCTTATGACAAGGCCCTATACAAGCGCAATGCTATTACACTTGTTCTTATCGCTACTGTACTGGCCTCAGTCACTGCCGTTATGACCGTCGGCTACATCAGGACTAGAAAGTCCCTGAAACGGACACGCAGGAAAATCACGGACAATCTTCATGCTGTCTACGGGACAGAGAGCAGAAAAGGCTGCGAAACCAGCGAGGATGAGGAGCTGGAGAGGTTGTTCGCGGCCATGAGAAAAAGACTTGCAAAAGAGAGGAAGGCCAGAAAAGATATGGCAGACATCACAGGCAGCCTGCTGTCTGTCACCAATGAGATGCTGAAATCCTACTACAAATACGAGGATGCCAATACATTCCGGAGAAGCATTGACCGATTGGTCACGGAATACCTATCCCCTGAAACCATGCCTGCAAAGGTCATTGGGACGGTTAATGCCGCTTATCTTGGATTCCTGGATGGACTGAGGGCATCATGTCCCAGGCTCACGGACAAAGATATTTTCATTATCGCTCTTATATCATGCGGGTTTGATAATGAGAGCATGTGCCTGCTGGCCGGAGTAAAGCCGGAGTCCATGATGGTCTACAAGTCACGCATAGCAGCCAAGATGGGCATAGAAGAGAGGCTGACCCGACACATCAGCAGTATACTGTCGTCCTATTCTCCTGAAAATACGCAAAGTTTTACTTAACAGCACCCACGTTACACAGCCCTGTAGAGGCATCCAAGTCCCGGCAAACATATCTTTCGGAACATTCAATTCATTATCATACAGACCATTATATGGTGTTAAGTGGAGTTTTAAGGGACACGCTTGCATTTCCTGTATTTTTGACTCACATTTGTAACGGACATTAACACTTACTAACCATGAGACACAACCAGTTTATCAAAATCGCACTGTCAATCATCCTCGGGCTCGTATGCATTGCCGCACACGCCGATGACAAAACAGTCATCAGAATAAAGTACGTAAATCCCACTACACGCAGTATTGTAGAGGATGTCCCAGAAGCCACATTGCAACGGGACGTGCTCTCCGTCTCCTTCGATGACTCAGGCATGTACTCCCTCTATATAGAGGACAACTTCGGAGTCACCGTCTACACCTCCGCCCTGCCGGCCAACGGCATGAAGTACGACTACGACCTCTCCGGCATCGGCGAGGGTCTCTTTCGCCTCGTCCTCTCCGGTCCCTCCGGCGAATACGAGGGCTACTTCACCATTCACTAATCCTAATAATTAAAAGTATCAGACAATGGACGACAATAAATTCTATTTTTATGCTAAACTGATTATTGCTGGTCTGACAATTGTCATGATATTTTCTATAAGTTGCCTTATTCTCAGAAAAAGAGAAAAACCTGTTATAGTCACAATTCCAGTGAATAATATGGACTATATAACGGATGACGCTCTCATACCAGGAGACTGGCTGCTATTGGACAGTATCCCACGATACCTCATATACATTAACTCAAAGACATGCACCGACTGCGCCTTAAAAGATATAATAGCATGGAGAAAAGATATCAATATGTTAAAAAACAAGATTGGGAAATGTCATTTCACATTTATACTTTCCCATGATAATCAGAACTTAGACCTAATCACAAATACTCTTTATGCAGGACGCTTTCCTTTTCCTTATTTTATAGATTCCAAGAATGTCTTTACAGAACACAATCCGTGGTTTAAGGATGCAGAGCACCCTGTTTACGCCTTACTGAATGAAAATAAAGAAGTATGCCTTATGGGAAATCCTATAAGAGACAAACATCTATGGCGCAGGTATACAAAACTGATTGAATCTTATTAATATGCAAGTCAACTGATATGAAGAACATTATCCTACGTACAGCCGCCGTCATCTCATCTCTGTGCCTGCTCTGCGGCTGTAGGCAGTCATCGCAGCCTTTTAACGAAGATTTCACAGACCTGACACTGCTTGATATTCCTACTGTCTATGCGGAGAGAACCGATTGCCCTATCGACAGCCTCAGAACCTTAGGACTGACCGACGTGAGAATCCTGTCGGACTCACTGGTGACTGTGTCAAGACAATTCGGAGACCATCTCGTCTCCGTCTTCAACGGACGGACAGGGAATGCCACCGCTGATCTGCTGCACATGGGACGCGGGCCGGGAGAGGCCATCAATGCTTACTACATTGATCTCTCGGAAGACGGCAGGCAGTTCTGGACAAAGGATATGGGGCTGAACGTCATAAATGTCTTCAACGCGGACAGCATCCTCAACGGAAGCGTCATGCCGTCCGAAAGAATAGCACTCAACGAAATTTTTGGGCCAGAGATGAGCTATCTGCTGACAGACAGCGTCATATACTCCTGCCCTATGATGTCGGACGGCGGAGGACGGTTTTCAAGATACAGTCGTGACGGCAGTCTGAACTGCCTTTTCGGAGATTTCCCTGCCCTGAACTCCACCAAGAACGTGGACGGGCACGTGCTCCCGGAGATATTCTCTACTAACTTCTGCCCCGACTACACGAATCATCGCCTTATAACCGCAGACGGCTTCATATCTCTCATAACGATATATAGCTTTGACGGGAACGTCATCCGCAATATATGGGGACCGGAAACGGTGTTCCCTTCCTTCAGCATCAAAAAGGAGGAATCAGAAGCCGTAAGTTTCGGCACCGTGGGCTGGGACAACCCGACAGAGACCTATTTCTGCGTCAGATCCTACGGCGGCTTCATCTTTGCCCTTTATAGGGGAATGTTTGAAAAATGGAAAAATGGAGCGGTCATCGTGCTCAGTCCTGACGGCGAACCTGTTATGGCCGTCGCCCTGCCGGAAAAGATCAACAGGTTTGACATTGATCCGGACAAAGGCATCATCTACGGAATAAACGGCAACTTTGATTTATGTAAGTTTCAGTATAACACGAATTTTTAAAAATTAATAACATGAAAAGTAAAAAATTTTATTACTGTGCGGTCAGCGCATTACTCGCGACAGTTTCCACTATTTCAATCTCCGCTCTGGCAGAGAATCATGAAGTTACTTTCACGCAGAAAGAACTACAGACAGCCATTGACAACTGGACAAAAGACAACTGCCTGACATCAGAAAGGCTTGCATGTCATTTTGAGATTACTTATGATGGAGAAGTGATTGGATCAGGTGTCGCAAGAGGATACCATCCTAACAAGTAAGCCGGAAGTCAATCTGCATTCAACGAGTCTCTGACTAATCAAGAGGATGACCCCAAAAATCTTTGACTATCAATGGTCATCCTCTCTTGCTTTTTGCGGATTTTTGATTTACCTTTGTAACTGATACAGATTGACCATGAGACACCGTGCATCCTCAAAATGCCATACTGTCCGTTTGGGGATTCGTATGCGTTCACCACATACACTGTTACAGAAAAACCCAATAACCATTGAAATACATGAAGACCAGACTGACCACATTGCTGCCGGTTGCGCTCTGCCTCATCCTTTCCTCATGCGGAGCAGACGGACTTAAAACTATTGACATCGCCCGGGGACTACGGACGGAGGCGGACACACTCGGGCTGGAGGCCCTGGCCGGGGATGTACGGGCTATTGAGCTGAAGTGCGACAGTCTCTATGATATCCGGATATTCGGGGCGCACGACGGCAGGCTCTACGGAAGAAGTGCTGACAACGTAATCGCCGTCATGGACGAAAGCGGGAACATGCTCTGCTCATTCGGACGGACAGGACGGGGCCCCGGGGAGTACGTCAGCATCGCCAGCATCGAGTACGATCCGTTCAACGACGAGATCGTAGTCCTGGACTCATGGAACAAGGTACTGCGATTCAGTCCGGACGGCACTCTTATTGACGAGACCCGCAACAACACAATCTCCACACTGGCCTACATCATGCCGCTGGACAAGGACACTTACGTGGCCACCGTCACGTCATACATCCCGAGAGACTCGTGCCTGCTCTATCTCGACCGGGACTTCAACGTCACAGGCCGCGCACTGCCCATATTCAACCGAGCACAACTCTCCGCCAAGGGACTCATTATAACCGAGGGGCTGAGCCGCTGCAACTCCACGGTCATGTACAGGCCCTACGCTGAGGACACCTACTACGCGTACTCGGACGGCTCGTGGACTCCGTACATGCGCATAGAGCAGGGCAGTCTGAGGATGCCTCCCGAGCTTATGGTCTCAGTGGACGATTACCGGGAACAGGCCAGGTACATATTCATACAGTGGGAGTTCATCTGCGGCAAATACTGCCTGATAAACTACGTCAGGGAGGAGGACATGGCCGCAAACTATGATGTTTACGATATGACTTCCGGGAAGCAGCTGATTCACAACGTTCTCACCATAGACGACATAGAAAGCGGCGCGGACGGCTTCATATTCAGGTACGGCGGAGAGAAGCACTACATCATACCCGGCTTCATTGACGGCAATGTAATGTACTGCTCATTGCCGCAGGATGACGGAGGCACTACTCTTCTCAGAATTACTCTATAGAAGCCGCCAAGACAAGCCGGGCAGGAGATAAATGTCAACGTGCATAATCTTAAGATTTATGAGAAAGCGATTGAATATGAAAGCGGATATCGCCCGACACATCAGCAGCATACTGAATGGGGCTGCCCAATTTGCGGCACGGACGCTTGTCGCCGCTGGCTGAATAGCGTGTGGGATTAGCACTTACGGCTTCAGGCAGCCGACAGGCACGACATATATCCCGTCTTCCGGACGGCGGTAAGCAAATTCCCCCGTGGCTGTCAAAATCATTTTGAATGCCGGGGCTTTCATTCGGGAGGTATCTATTTGGGCGGCCAGTGCGTTGAGTGTCACCGCGCCGTCGTTTATCAGGAATTGCCCACCGAGTTTTATTTCGATTAACCCGTACTGCCCGTTACGCAGGTGTACCACCGCATCGCATTCCAAACCGCTCTTGTCGCGGTAATGATACACCTTACCGTTCAAGGCTTCGGCAAAGACACGCAAGTCCCGTACGCATAACGTCTCGAAGAAAAAGCCCATTGTGTTCAGGTCGTTCATGAGGTCGGCAGGCCCTATGCCCAGTGCGGCAGTCGCAATTGACGGATCGACGAAATACCGTGTGTCTGCGGTACGGATAGCCGTTTTAGAGCGGAGATTGGGATTCCATGCCGGCATATCCTCCACCACGAAAATCTTTCTCAACGCTTCGAGATATGACATGATGGTGTTTTCGTCGAGTGTCGCGGTATCGTTGTTCTTCAGGTCTTCGCGCAGCGTGGCAATCGAAACCTGTGTACCCTGATGACGTGCGTATGCCCGCATCAGGCGTTGCACCCTTTCCGAAGCCCGTTTTACGCCGTCCACCTTCGTTACGTCCTCTTTCGTTACAGCATCGTAATAGTCGAAAGCCTGTTCCAAAGCAGGCTCTTCTGGAAGCCCGACGGCCATCGGCCATCCGCCGCGACAAATAAGGAAAGCGATGTCCTGCAATTTTAATGCGTTCTTTTCCAATATCTTTTCCGGGGTTGTGAACAGCGTGGCCAGACTTACGCTTCCGTTAGACTCCCCGGATTCAAACAAGGTCATCGGGCGCATCGTGAGCCATGCGAACCGTCCCGCGCCCGAATGTTCCCTCTCTTTTTCCGCTTCCTTGTCGGGAACAGCGGAACCGGTCAGGATGAACTGTCCCATTTTACGGCGGTGATCGACGGTATAGCGTACCGCGTCCCACAACTTTGGAACGGTCTGCCACTCGTCTATCAACATTGGGGCATCGCCTGAGAGGGCGGTGTCCGCATCGATTGCCAAAAGATTTTTGAAATGCTCCTTCACGTCGGTTCGCGCCAGCAGTACCTTACTTGCGGCGACCTCTTCCGCTGTCGTCGTCTTTCCGCACCATTTCGGGCCCTCGATAAGTACCGCACCTTTGGCCTGCAATTTCTTGGCCAGCAGACCATCCATAATCCTATGCTTGTAACCTTCCATATCCTAAATCGTTTATAGTGGCAAAGGTATAAAGATTTTTACAAATTCAGTAATTTGGCGCAAAAATAATAGGGAATTTGGCAGCGATTCATTCAGTAAAATGGCGCATACGTACTGCCTTGAAGTAGTCCTGATGATTGGAAATTTGAAATTTTTAGGAGGAGTTATTGCAATTATTAGTAATTTTGGGGACAACTTTTAAAAATTGATATTATATGGAACTTCCTTTTGCAGAATCTTACAGAATCAAGATGGTGGAGACCATCCGTAAAAGTACCCGCGAGGAGCGTGAGAAATGGATTAAAGAGGCCAAGTACAATCTCTTCCTGCTGAAGAGCGACTATGTGTTCATCGACCTGCTGACCGATTCCGGTACAGGCGCCATGAGCGACAAGCAGTGGGCCGCTATCATGGAGGGTGACGAGAGCTACGCCGGAGCGCGTTCTTTCTACAGGCTGAAAGATACTATAGAGATGCTGACCGGACTTCCCTACGTGCTTCCCTCACACCAGGGCCGTGCAGCTGAGAATGTGCTTTTCTCCAGCATTATCAAGGAGGGCGACATCCTTCCCGGCAACTCCCATTTCGACACCACCAAGGGACATATCGAGTACCGTAAGGCAGTGGCTCTGGACTGCACCATCAAAGAGGCGGCCAATACCGAGCTGGAGATTCCCTTCAAGGGCAACATGGACCTGGAGAAGCTTGAGGAAGTGCTCAAGACCACTCCCCGCGAGAAGATACCGTGCGTAGTGCTGACCGTCACCAACAACACCGCCGGCGGACAGCCCGTATCCATGGAGAACATCAAGGGTGTATCCGCTCTGTGCAAGAAGTACGGCGTGAAGCTGCTGATGGACTCAGCCCGCTTCGCTGAGAACGCTTACTTCATCAAGACCCGCGAGAAGGGCTATGAGAACAAGTCCATCCGCGAGATTGTCCATGAGATGTACGAGGGCGCAGACTACATGACCATGTCGGCCAAGAAGGACGCTATCGTCAACATCGGCGGCTTCGTGGCTTTCCGTGACGAGGCGGATATGCGCAAGGCTCAGATGTTCACCATCATGAACGAGGGCTTCCTGACATACGGAGGTATGGCCGGCCGCGATATGAACGCCCTGGCGCAGGGTCTGCTCGAAGGTACCGAGTTCGAGTACCTGGAGACCCGCATCAACCAGGTGGCTTACCTCGGCAAGAAGCTGGACGAGTACGGAGTGCCTTACCAGAGACCTGCCGGAGGACATGCCATCTTCCTTGACGCCAAGAAGATACTGACTCATCTTCCCAAAGAGGAGTTCATAGCCCAGACTCTCGGAATCGAGCTTTACCTTGAGGCCGGTATCCGTGGTGTGGAGATAGGCTCGCTGCTCGCTGACCGTGACCCTGTCACCCGTGAGAACCGCTATCCCGCTCTTGAGCTGCTCCGTCTGGCCATTCCCCGCAGGGTGTACACCAACAGCCACATGGACTACATCGCTGCCGCTGCCAAGAACGTCTTTGACCGCCGCGAGTCCATCACCCGCGGTTACAAGATCGTCAAGGAGCTGCCCATCATGAGGCATTTCACCATAGAGCTTGACAGGGCTGACAGATAGTCGACGGATGGACACGGGAGAGATTCTGGAGGTCTTCCGCTATCAGTATGACAATTGCCCGACATATCGCAGGTATGCGCAGCTGCTGGGAATGTCACCTGAGGGATTGACCGATATTTCGGATATACCTTTCCTGCCCATACGCTTCTTCAAGCAATATGACATCATATCTTCTACGGAGCCGTATCCGGTGCCGCAGAAGATTTTTTATAGCAGTTCTACGACGGGACAGACACCGTCAAAACACTGCGTGCTGGACATATCGCTTTATGAGAGGAGCTTTCTGGGCGGGTTCAGGCAGTTTTACGGCGAGCCGGGGGATTATGTCATCCTGGCCCTGCTGCCGTCCTATCTGGAACGGGAGGGCTCTTCGCTGGTATATATGGCGGACAGGCTGATAAAAGAAAGCGGACGGTCTGAGAGCGGTTACTATCTCTATGACCACGAGCGTCTTTACCGTACCCTGACGGAACTGGGACAGAGGGGACAGAGGACTCTGCTTCTGGGAGTGGCCTTCGGGCTTCTGGATTTTGTGGAAAAATATAGAATTGACGGACCGAATGACTCCTGGCTTACTGTCATGGAGACGGGCGGGATGAAGGGCCGCCGGGAGGAGCTTTCCAGAGAGGAACTGCACCGCCGTCTGTCGGATGGTTTTGGATTGAGGGCCATACATTCGGAATACGGTATGTGCGAACTGCTATCGCAGGCATATTCGACCGGAGACGGAGTCTTCAGGACGCCGGAGTCAATGAAGGTGATAGTCCGTGATATCAACGATCCGTTCCGGGATGCGGTTCCCGGTGGACGCGGCATAATCAACATCATCGACCTGGCCAACCGCAACTCGTGCTCGTTTATCGAGACTGAAGATGTGGGCAGGGCATGGCCGGACGGCTCCTTTACCGTTGAAGGACGGCTTAAAGGAGCCGAGCGCCGCGGCTGTAATATGCTTATCGAATAATCAGACAGCTGTGTTGAAAAAGTCTTCAAGGGCCTTGGAGTATTCCTGGGCCTTTTCTGTATCCGCCAGACTGACTGTCTCAACAGCATACTGGTACAGTTGGAAGTTGTTCTCCAGGTCAGACCTCGACAGTACTGAGCCGTGGAACGGTTTTGAGAACAGTATGATGGCATCCATCGTCTCGTTGATGAATCTGTCAGCCAGGTCAAGTCCTTTCTCTTTCTCACCGCACTTGATGTACAAGTCAATGGCGTTGATGACCATCCACTCGTTGACGTAGTGTACTGCGGCTGATGAGTTGAGCGGGAAATTCCTGTCTGGGAATGTCTCCTGCATCCGGTCGAGCAGCTGCACGGCCTTCTCTTTCTCACCCTTGTTGTACAGGGCCTGGGCTGTCTGTACGAAGATGAACCTGTGGGACTGTACTCCGTTGAATGTAGACAGATTCTGGTAGTCCACGAAGAAGTCATCGGCAAAGCGGTCCAGTCTGAATACGTTCATCAGCTTGTCATAGAGCGCGTCTGTATCCACTTGACTTACATTGGTCAGGGAAGTGTTGCTCTTGATAGGCACGAACTTGTAGGTGTATCCGTCCAGCTGCAGATAGCTTCGTATGCCTATCTCCAAGGAGCCTCCCTGGGTCATGAAATAGATGGGGCGGTCCCAGTCGTAATTGGCCAGCATGTCGAGTATCATCAGCTCGGTCTTGTCCAGGTATCTCTTGTCGGCTGGTATTTCCAGACAGACAGTGTCCACAATCTTGTCATAGTCGCACTCGGGTACTATGCCGTATTTCATGACATTCTCCTTATTGACGGGTATCAGCAGCTTCCTGGCCGCCAGGAAACTCTCCTGGTTGCCGTAGATGTTGACCTTTACACGGGGGTCGTTGAACAGGTCTATGGCGTCCTTGAGCAGAATAGGACGGTTGATGCGGTCAATGATGTTGACATAGTCATTGGTCCCGTACAGGTAGTTGATGCGCTTCGTGGTAAACTTTATCGGCTCGGCGTCATACTGTTTCCACTGCATCTGGTCGATGTACCAGTCAATGCCCAGCAGGGACGTGTTCATTACCCTGGCATCCAGACGGACTCCTTCCACCTCCTGGATGTACCAGAGGGGGAATGTGTCGTTGTCTCCGTGTGTGACGAGGATGGCCTGGGGATCGGTGGACATGAAGTAGTTGTAAGCCATGTCGCGGGCGGTGTACCTGTTGCTGCGGTCATGGTCGTCCCAGTTCTCGGCGGCCATAAGTACCGGAACACCGAGCAGTAAGACACTGACTACGATGGCAGTCACTTTCTCCGGGATGTGAATCCTGGACAATGGCTTGCTCAGCCAGTCGTAGACGGCCATCACTGCCAGGCCTATCCATATCGCGAAGACATAGAAGCTGCCGGCATAGGCGTAGTCCCTTTCACGTACCTGATAAGGTGACTGGTTGAGGTACAGGATGATGGCTATACCGGTAAGGAAGAAAAGCAGGAAGGTGATCCACCAGTTGCGCTTGTCCTTGCCCAACTGGTACAGCAGGCCTATGATACCCAGCAGCAGAGGCAGCATGTAGTAATGGTTCTTGGCCTTGTTGTGCACTATGTAGTCCGGCCCCTCGGACTGGTCTCCCAGTCTGGCCTTGTCTATGAAGTCGATGCCGCATTCCCAGTTGCCGGATATCGGGTCTCCCGGCACCTGTCCGTGCAGGTCGTTCTGACGGCCGGCGAAGTTCCACATGAAGTAGCGCATGTACATCCAGTTGAACTGGTAGTCGAAGAAGAATTTCAGATTGTCGGCCATGGTGGGCATCTTCTCTTCTGTGCCGGGTATGGTCTTGCCGCGTCCCTGTGTGTAGCTTTTGTAGAAGTTGATATGGGACGGGTCCTTGCTGTGCATCCTTGGGAACAGCATCTTGCTGTCTGATGCATAGACATAGTCTATAGGATTGGTGGTCTTATGGTATTTGCCGTCCAGTTTGGTATAGTAGGAGGACTCCTTGTAGTCAACCGGTACGGAGGCGAATGTCGGGCCGTATACCAGCGGAGTGCTGCCGTACTGCTCGCGTCCCAGATACTTGATGAGTGCAAACGGGTTGTCCGGCTGTCCCTCGTTGGTAGGGGTGTTGTTGGCCGAGCGGATGACAACCATTGCGAATGCGGAGTAGCCGATAACGATCATCGTGAAGCAGAGCATCACTGTGTTCCAGATGCGCTTGTCTTTTTTCCTGGTGAAATATATGGCCCAGAAGCTCAGGGCGAGCAGTGCGAGGACGAAGAAGGCGGCTCCGGTGTTGAACGGCAGGTTGAATACGTTGACGAACAGCAGGTCAAAGAGAGCTGCTATCTTAGGCAGATATGGAATGATGCCCCAGAGTACAACGGCAAGTATGACAGCAGAGACAGCGAATACGCCGATGCTGCCCCATGTAGTGACTTTCTTTGCTTTCTTGTAGTAGTAGACAAATGCTATCGCCGGTATGGTCAGCAGGTTGAGCAGATGCACACCTATTGACAGTCCCATCAGGAAGGCGATGGCGACAATCCATCGGTCCGCGTACTCGGTGTCGGCCTGTTCCTCCCACTTGAGAATCATCCAGAACACGGCCGCAGTGAACAGGGATGACATGGCGTACACCTCGGCCTCTACGGCTGAGAACCAGAAGGTGTCGGACCAGCAGTATGCGAGGGCCCCTACGACACCTGCACCGATGAGAGAAAATGCCTGTCCTGCGGACAGGGTCCCGTTGCCACCGTTTTTTTCAATGATGCGGCGGCCCAGATGGACTATTGTCAGGTACAGGAAGAATATTGTGAATGCGGAGCAGAGTGCGCTCATGATGTTCACAGCCATGGCCGCGTGTTCCGGAGATGCGAACATGGTGAAGAATCTGGCTATCATCTGGAACACCGGGTTGCCGGGCGCGTGCCCGACCTCCAGCTTGTAGGACGAGGCGATGAATTCACCGCAGTCCCAGAAACTGGCCGTGGGTTCTATGGTCATAAGGTATGTGATGGAAGCGGTCGCCAGTACGAGGACCGAGAAGATACGGTTGATGAGAGTAAACTTTTTCTGCTCCATTTGTCGTTATTTCGTATGTATAAACCGCAAATATACTAAATTTGCGCAAAAATTACCGTTATGCCATTGGTTTACTCAACAAATCCTGATTTTAACATTCCGTCCGAGGACAATGACACCGTGGAGACTCTTCCGCCTTCCAGACAGAAACTGACAGTTTACCTGGACCGTCGTAACCGCGGCGGCAAGCAGGTTACTTTGGTCAAGGGCTTTGTAGGCAGCGGAGAGGATCTGGCGGAGCTGTCCCGCAAGCTCAAGAGCAGATGCGGTACCGGCGGGAGCGTCAAGGACGGGGAAATACTTATTCAGGGGGACTGCAGGGATAAGGTCACCGGATTTCTGACATCATTGGGTTATGTGGCAAAACGCGGTAACTGACGGGAGCATAGAAAATCTGTGGCCCGGTTCAGAGCTGCAGCGTTATATGCTGTCTTCTGCAGTCGGTACCGGGATCCAGGGTGGACAGTATTTCGTATGGACTATACTGTTCCTGATATTCCTCGGTCTTATTCTGCGCAGGCCTTTCACGGTGTATTTCGCATGGATGGGCGGTTTTTTCAAGTCTCCCGTGCGCCGTACCTATTCTGACACTTCCCCGGCGGTAAGATACGGTCTGTTGCTGTCGTTTGTCATCGCTCTGCCGATATCGGCTTTCCTGGTGTACGGCACGCAGGCGGTGGAGGCTCCGTATTATGTGATTCTGGGGTGTATATGCGCGTATTTCGCCCTGCGCTTCATCGTCACGTCGGGTATATCCTATGTGTCCGGAGAAAAGGGATTTGTAACGGTCGTAAACAGGATGGCATATGTGTTCTTCATGCTTGCCGTCATGGCGTTCTGTGTTGTCTATATCCTTGGAATGTTTCTTCCGGATATATTTCAGGCATTGGTCCATAACGTGGTCCCGGCTCTTTCAGGCGTGCTTGTCCTTATCTATCTGATAGAGCATTTGAGAATAATTTTTGCATTTAAAGAACCGCTTTTACTGTCTATTTTGTATCTTTGCACGCTTGAAATACTGCCTATAGTGATAGCTGTAGCGACAATATTAAAATTTTAACAATTAACATTGCAATGAAGATAAGCAATATCTTGGTCTCACAGCCGGCGCCGGGAAATACTCAGTCTCCATTCAGTGAGATTACCTCAAAATATGGCGTACAGGTTGACTATTTCCCCTTTTTCAGGATAGAGCCTTTGACAGCGAAGGAATTCCGGACACAAAAGGTAGCGATTCTGGATTATACGGCTATATTTTTCTCAGCCAAGTCTTCTATTGACGCTTTCTTCTCGGTGTGCGAGGCTATGAGGGTGACAGTCCCTGAGACAATGAAATATTTCTGTACGACAGAGAACATAGCGCTCTATCTCCAGAAACACATAGTGTACCGCAAGCGCAAGATATTTTTCGGCAAGGGGACGATAGAATCCGTGATGGAGGCCATAGGCCCCAAGCATAAGGGAGAGAATTTCCTGATAGCATCTACCGATACGACAAAGCCGGATGTCATCAAGGCCTTTACCAAGGCCGGGCTCAAGTTCGGCAATGCCGTATTCAGCAAGACCGTTTATAGCGACCTTAAGGATGTGGACCTGTCGAAATACCAGATGGTGGTCTTCTACAGCCCTTCGGATGTCAAGTCACTGGTGCAGAACTTTCCAGACTTCAAACAGGACGGCCTTTTGTTCGTGACTTATGGTCCGTCTACTGCAAAGGCACTGAAAGACAATGGCTTTGTGGTTGAAGTGGAGGCGCCTACACCGGAGGCTCCTTCTGTGTCCAAGGCATTGTTGCTTTATCTTGAGAACCACAAATAGCCATGTGGTCGTGTTACGGTCATAGAGCGGTTGTCTTGTGCGCGGTGATGATTGCCGCAGGTATGGCCGTGTCATGCAATCAGGAAAGTCCTGCCTATAACCGGGAGAATCTCAAGGCTACTTGGATTGTGGACACCTACGACGGCAATCTGCTGGATGAGCGTAACTACACCGTGATGACATTCACCTCGTCCGGCACGGTGGTGTATGAGGGAGTCCTGACGCTGGACAGTGCGAACTATCAGTGGGGGGAGAACACGCTCAGATACGACATCTACTGCTGCGATTTTTCCATCAGCGGGGTTTATTCGGGACTGTACGGCCATCTGGAAGAGGCCAGTACACGTCAGGAATACAGTTTTGTCCTCTCGGAGGACTCGTTGATGACACTTGGTGTGGAGAGTTACACGATTAACGGTTTTGATGTTACTCCGGAATATTCCCAGATGACCATGCGCAAGATTCCTCTGGACTATGCGGTAGCGGACACTATATACGGAGTCTGGCAGTTCAACACCAGAAACGGAGAGGAGTTTATGAATTACAGGGTGCAGTTCCAGCCTGAGAACGTGCTCTCCATGTCAGTCAGGAGCGGAGAGAACTCCTGGGACCCTGTCGGCAACGGCGAGGACTATTACCGTCTCTATGAGGATTATCTGGTCATGACCCTGTATGACAACTGGGAGTTCGGCACTACAGGCAAGTGGGATGTCAAGTGCTTCCTGATAGACTCCATATCTGCGGCGTCCGGACGTATGACCCTGAGCTCCGGCCCGGACGAGTACGTGCTGTCGTATATATCCTCCAATTGACCTATGACGAAGGTAGAGAGGCTGCATTCCGAGGGTAAGAAATATTATTCGTATCCGTACCGTCTGTACGTGATGGACAACACTGACGGAGATGCGGACGTGACAGTGATATCCGTTCCGAAGAAGATATTCAAGCGGGCGGTCAAGCGCAATCTGGTGCGCCGCAGGACCAGGGAGGCATTGCGTCATATAAAGAAACAATGTCCGGAGTTTGTCGGCAGGGATATCCTTATGGTGTATACGGCCAAAGAGATACTTGAATATGGAAAGATCGTCGAATGTCTCTCAAACGCGCTGGGGAAAGTGGCGCAGGGTGCTTAAGAAGATCCTGATAGCCCCTTTCGTGTTCCTGATCCGATTCTACCAGGTGTGCATATCTCCGTACAAGCCTGCCTCGTGCCGCTTTACGCCCACATGCTCGGCATACGCCCTGGAGGCCTTCCGCAAGCACGGCCCCATAAAGGGACTCTACCTTTCCGTCAGGAGAATCCTCCGTTGTCATCCCTGGGGCGGCAGCGGCTACGACCCTGTCCCGTAATCCGCCTGCCTCCACACCACTCCCGTTATCTACGACGCCCGCACCTGTCGTCTATGATATCTTACTGCCTGCGAGAAATTTCGTGCTGGATCGGTCTGTAAGTGGCAATGCGTTTATTGTCAGGCTGTTGAGCTATGTAAAAGGTGCCCTGTCCGGCTTTCAAACCTCAATAGGACACCTTTTTGTAATGCTAAGTATTTGATTGTCAGTAAAAACTACGAATTGAGGCGTGCCCCGCAGCAGTTAGGGATTATTGCTTGAAACGTTCGAGGAGTATCTCAGGGTTGTCGCTGCCCTTGGTCAGGAGTACAACCTCGCTGCGTGGCACTTTGTCTATGTCCAGGAAGACCATCCCGTCCACGCAGTAGTTGAATTCCCTGTCCACATTGTAGGCCAGGATGGCGGCGTTCAGCTTGACGTATTTCTTGAGGAGGGTGGGAATCCTGTACCGGCCGTCGCTCAGTCTCTGGATATATTTGTCCAATATGTCCACGTTTCCGGTTTTGCCTTTCAGCAACAAGGCCGGGTCAACTCTGAGAAAATCGTACCTGAAAGGCGTCCGCGGTGTCACGAGGCCTTTAGGGCAGTCGTGAGTGCACAGTGAGAGTCCATATATAATCAAGCTCCTATAAAATGGCGGCAACCAACTTGTTATGCTTGCAGGTCCGAATAGATACTTGCAGTTGCTGTATCTAATTACAGTGAACAGCAGTCCTTTAATAAGTAACATTAAAGGCAGCGCTTCTTTCTTATACTCGACTGAGAGGAAAGAGCGTCCCAACTCTATGCATTCGGGAAGTTTCTCGGTAAACTCCTTGGAATAGCTGAATAGTGTGTGGGTGTAGAATCCGTCTGTCCCGTATTTCTCATATATCTCCCTGCCGATGCCAAGCCTGTATGCCCCGGCCAGTTTCCTGCTCTCCTTGTCCCAGAGTATGAGATGCTTGTAGTACCGGTCGTACTTGTCGGTATCGATGCTGCTGCCTGTGCCTTCTCCCACTTGCCTGAAAGATTCCTCCCTTCTAAGGCCTATTTCCGTCATCATGGCTGGAATCTGTTCAGTATCGGCCAGATAGCAGCGGTATCTGTGAACCTCGAAAAGAGGAGTGAGGGCGTCCATTTCCTTTGCCAGTTCCCGGCTGTCAACGGACTGTATGAGCGGCTCATTGTGGGTGCCGGCCGTTACCGTCTCCGACTGTCTGTGAATGTTGGCTTCCATGGCGTATACCCTGTTGCGGAGTACCCGGCCTAGTTCCCTGGTGTCGTCGTATCTCTGAATCTCAGAGGCGGGGAACGGACGGCCTATGCGCATGGTTACTGTCTTTCCGCTGCGTTTGAGCAGCTCGTTTGGCAGGTTGACGGTGCGCAGCATGGGATGGATTTTCCCCAAGAAGTGAAACCATCTGGAGTTCGTGCCGTCGAAATACACCGGCACTACCGGTACCCTGCTGTTGCGGATAAGCTTCATGATGGTGCCTGTCCACTCTTTGTCGGCCGGGTATTTGCGTCCTTTGTAGTATGTGGAGACTTCCCCTGCCGGGAATATCCCGACGCAGCCTCCTTTGTCCAGAATCTCCATTGCCGCCTTGATGCCCGAGAAGCTGCTTTTAAGGCCCTTGTTGTCCGAGAACGGGTTGACCGCCAGGAAGCTGTCCTTCAAATTCGGTATATGTGACAGAATAAAGTTGGTCATTATCTTGAAGTCCGGACGGATGGCCGCCACGGTGTTGTACAGGACTATGCCGTCCCAGCCTCCGAACGGGTGGTTGGACACTATGATGAACGGTCCTTCCCTTGGAATGTATTCCAGTTCTTCCTTGAGGATGTCGGTGGATATCCGGAATGTCTTCATGGCGGCCTTGGTGAATTCCCTGCCGTGGAACTCTCCGAATTCCGGATACAGGCGGTTGATGCGGTTGAGGCCCATCAGCGACATGGCGCAGGAGGCAGCAAGAGAGCCTGCGGGCCCTTTAAGGTTGACGGCTTTCTTAATGTCCGATTTATTGATTAATTTTGTATCCGGCATCACTGTCACAGACTGTAAAATATCTTACAAAGATAAACATATTTTCAAATGGAGATATTGGACAAATTGAAAATGCTTCCTCACAGCCCCGGTGTCTACCGCTTTTTGGATTCTTCCGGGACGGTTATATACGTGGGCAAGGCCAAGGACCTCAAAGCCCGGGTCTCCCAGTATTTCAGACCCAACGGCTTGAACCGCAAGACGCAGGTTATGGTCTCCAAGATAGCCGACATACATCATACCGTCGTGGGCTCTGAGGCCGATGCGTTCCTGTTGGAGAACAACCTTATAAAGCAGTATCAGCCTCGCTACAATATCCTGCTGAAGGACGGTAAGACCTATCCGTGGATATGTCTAAGAAACGAGAAGTTTCCCAGAGTGACGGTCACACGCCGGTTTGTCAAGGACGGCTCCAGGTATTTCGGCCCGTACAGCTCGGCCATGCACGCGCATAATCTTCTGGCCTTGATAAGTACGCTTTACAAGCTGAGGACCTGCAATACGCCTATCACAGATGAAGGTGTCGCAAAAGGTAAATACAAAGTGTGCCTTGACTATCACTTAGGCAAGTGTGCGGGGCCGTGTGCCGGCAGGATGAGTGAGGCGGAGTATGGAGCGCAGATAGAGGCGATAGTGCAGATTCTGAAGGGCAATTCATGGTCGCTTATCAAGGAGTTTGAGAGGCGTATGAAGGAGAGAGCGGCTGTGCTGGACTTCGAGGAGGCGCAACAGTGGAAGGAGAAGATGGAACTGTTGGAGAGGCATTATGCCAAGTCTCTAATCGTTAACTCCAAAGGCATCAATGTGGATGTGTTCTATGTAATCGTGGAGGGGCAGGATGCCTTCGGCAGTTTCCTGAGGGTGCATGACGGCGGTATAGTGCAGTCGATGAACCTGGAGCTGAAGTTGCGGATAGAAGAGGACGGGCCTGCCGTTTTAGGCTCGTTTATCTCCGGCATATACGAGAAGTTGGAGGAATATGAGGGGCAGGATGAAGGGCATCCGTCCGAAATCGTCGTTCCGTTCCTGCCTGATATGCCGGAGGCTCTGCCTGGTGTGACCTTTACTGTACCGGAGAAAGGGGACAGGCTCGCACTTCTGGAGCTTGGGCGGAAGAATGCGGCGGCAATAAAGTTTGAGCGCCTCAAGCATGAGGAGTTCGTCAATCCAGAGGAGCATTCGCAGCGTATAGTGGAGAATCTTCGCAAGGACCTCGGCATGGATGTGCCTCCGGTGCATATCGAGTGTTTCGACAACTCCAATATCCAGGGGACCAATCCGGTGGCGTCGTGCGTGGTGTTCAGGGACGGGGCCCCGTCGAAGAGGGACTACAGGCATTTCAATATCAAGACAGTGGTGGGGGCCAACGACTTCGCGTCCATGAAGGAGGTGGTTAACAGGAGATACTCCCGCCTGCTGGCCGAGGGTCAGGAACTGCCTCAGCTGATAGTCATAGACGGCGGCCGCGGGCAGGTGAACGCGGCATACGAGGCGTTGAGCGAACTGGGCCTTATCGGGAAGGTGACTCTTATCGGTCTTGCCAAGCGTCTTGAGGAGATAATCGTGCCAGGAGACCCATATCCGCATTTCATAGACCGGAACTCCACATCTCTGAAGGTACTGATGCATATCCGGGACGAGGCGCACCGTTTCGGCATCACGCATCACCGCAACCGGCGCAGTGCCTCATCCCTGGTTTCGGAACTGGACAATATTCCGGGAGTGGGAGCTGTGAGCCGGGAGAAACTGGTGACCAAGTACAAGACCTTGTCCAGAATTAAGAGTGCTCCTTACCGTGAGATAGTGAATGTCATCGGAAAGCGCAGCGCGGACTCTCTCTTCTCGTGGTTCGGCCTGGATAAGTCCTGATCAGAATGATATGTTGAACAGCAGTTCGAAGTGGTCTCTCGAATAGAGTCCGTTGGGTCCTGTGCGGGCATATCTTACACCGGCGCTTATGGGGAAGCTGAGCCGTATGATATTGAAATCCAGAAGTATGTCGGCCCCGTATGAGAAGTAATCTGTCAGGGGCCCGCCTTGATTGAGCTCCATTGCGTAGTCGGCGAAGGGTATCAGCTGCAAACGCTTTACATAGAGAATCGGGCCCAGGCTGAAGTCACCGAGGTAGATAGGGATAGCGTAATCCGCAGTGAGATTGATATATGTGTCGGCGTAGCTGTAGCGGTTGTAGCCTCTGGGAAGAGAGGCTATGGATGATGTCAGGTACTTGTCCTGCATCATCTGCATCTGTGCTGTGAATCCGATTTTAAGTCCCTGCTGGCGGGTGAAGCCCGGGAGGTAGGCATATCCGTTGGCGTATATCAGGTCTTTGAAATACCTGCCGCTTCCCGGGGAGGTGACTCCGCGTACGGTGATGCCGAAACCCCATCTGGGATATATCTGCGAACCGGCTGTCGGCAGGGTCTGCCCGTATGAGAGGCCGAACTGCAATTGATGCCTCATGATGTGGTGGGCGTCAAGGGCCTGGAGACTGTTGTCAGACAGGCTGTATGCGTATGCGAAGTATCTGTCGTTGGTGAAGTTCCAGGATACAAACGGGGTAAGGCTGCGGTACCAGCCCCGGCTGTTGAGCCTCAGAGGCCAGTACAGCATCGCACTGGCGGACAGGAGAGGAGTGTCTGGGTTCTCGTAATAGTACTGTCCTCCCAGGGTCAGATCGTAGACGTTGGTCATGGCGTTGCGCTCATTGACATCAAACCGGGCCTCCAAGGCCAGGTTGCCTATGATCCTGGTGTCTATGGAGAAATGTCCGGAATGAAAATATTTTCCGGTGTAGTAGCTGTCTTTTACATATCCGTAGCTTAGAGAGGTGATGACTGAGCCTAATGTATTCTGTGAAAGTATTGTGGCTCCTAAGGAGGCGACCTGCGAGAATCTCTCGAACGAGAAGCTCATAATCCGGTCCACGTCCACATATACCGGGAACCACGAATGTATCCTGAATGAGTGCAGCAGTTTGTTGTACTTCTTGGACGGATATTTCTCCGGGTTGAGGATGTCGGTGCTGGCCGGGGCGCTATCCGTCAGGGTGCTGTCCAGCCTTTCTTTGCTTTGGGCGGAGATTATCTCTGCCAGCGGCCATTTGTACGGTGTGCTGAAGTCGGCGGCGGTGTTGCTGAGCTGTGCGTATTCCGCCTTGACCGGGCGGTAGCCGTCCAGACCGTATTCGCAGTAGTACAGAACTTTGCCTGACGGGTCGAAGTACGGATAGTCGGCTCCGTATCCTGAGTTGGTCATTTTCAGGAGGGAGTCTGCGCCGAGATCGTATCTGTAGATGTTGAGGACTCCGTCCAGATCGCTGGAGAAATACAGATTGTCCTTGTAGGCTTTCAGACCGGAGATGCTCTGGTGCTGCGGAGCCACGGTCATGTTCCATTCTCTTTCCGGGAGGGATGTCCTGAAGATGCCGATACCGTCCTCAAGTATGACTGAGCAGTAGACTGTGTCGCCCACGAAGACGGACTCTCTTATCTGGCCTTTGCCGGGGGCCTTTATACGGAATAGAGGCTCTCCTGTATCCGAAGACAGAAATGTCAGAAACGAGCCTCCGGTCACCGGATATTCGGCCACGGCCAGTGTGTCTCCCGTAGTTGAGGGAGCGGGATTGAAGTATTTGGCTCTGTGCTGGAGGGCTCTTGTCCGGCCGGTGAGGATGTCGAAGCTCATGATGACCGAGAAGTCCTCTATGGCAGCCGCGTTGTTGGTGATGCTCTCGGACCAGTATATGTGGTTTTTCCCGTCGTATGTCGGGCGTGATGCCACGGGGTTGAAGAATCTCAGGAAATGCTCCTTGCCTGATGAGTCTATCATGACAAGCTTACGGGCGGTCTCCATGCCTTCTTTCAGTACCAGGATGGATCCGAAATAAGGCGACAGGGTGTCGGATACGTATATGGGGTTGGAGAAATCGGTGTAAAGCCTTTCCTTTTTGGACGGCAGTACGGTGTATCCGGTGAAAGGGCTTCTGGACAGATAGTCGTTGCGCCACATCTCTCCCAGGACTTCCTGCGACCTTCGGAAAAGCCCGCTCTTTCCTGTTCCGGTCACATATTTTATAGGGTCTATGAGCCGGCCTATGCTGTACCATCCTTTTACGGGAGTTGACATATATTGTCCGATGAGGTCTGTTATTCCTGACTCGTACCGGACATAACTTTGCATCAGGTATCCGAATACATATTCATTTGGGGTGTAGTATCTGGAAGAGCCGAAGAGCATTCTGTCCCATGACCGGAAATCACGGTTGATGTACATTGCCCTCACATACTTGGTGAAATCGGCATTTCTTCCGCGTCCTCCCTGCGTCAGCTCCGTTTCAGCCACTACTGCGTCGCCCTCCAGGACATGGCCGCTTATGAACAGCCCCAGGCCCAGTCCTGTAATCTGTTCTCCGAACGGATAGTAGAATACGTTGTAGATGCCTTTTGTGAAGTGCTCCACCTGACCGACATGTCTGGATTCGTGGACTGTCAGGTGCGGAATCCATGCGTCCGGATTGCTCTCATACGGGTCGGGAGATGAGAACAGGTCCATACGTTTCGGCGCCCATGTTACCACTCCGTTGCTCTGCGTAGTGTAGGGATGCAGTACCACAGGCAGAGGTTTCGGGTCGATGCTGAGTTCGGACATTACGGCCGGACGTATTCTCTCAAGAGTGTACAGATAGAGTCTTGCCAGCGAGTCGGTCTCTTCCGGATAGATGATTTTATAGTGCCCGGATGTTATCTGTCTCCATCGGGCCCGGAAAGGATCGTTGCCCAACGTGTAGTACTGGCAGAGCGCGGTCTGGGATGAGAGCACTGACAGGAACAGCAAGGACAAAAAAAACCGGGCTTTGTTCAACATGGCGCAAAGATAACTATATTTGCACAAATAAGCTGTTAAATGAGTACTGTATTTCAGATCCTGACACTGCTCGGAGCACTGGGCATGTTCCTGTACGGCATGACACTGATGAGCGAAGGGCTTCAGAAAGTCGCCGGCAGCCGTCTGCGCTCCATCCTTTCGGCCATGACGGCCAATTCGTTCACCCGTATCCTGACAGGGACTCTTATAACGGCTATCATTCAGTCTTCCAGTGCGACGACGGTGATGATCGTCAGCTTCGTCAATGCAGGCCTTCTGAGCCTGACCCAGGCTGTGGGAGTCATCATGGGCGCCAATATAGGCACGACCGTCACATCGTGGCTCATATCTTTGCTCGGCTTCACAGCCGATATATCGACTCTCTCCATTCCCCTGATAGGCATAGGCTTTGCCTTCATGATGTTCAAGTCGCAGAAGCGCAAGAATATCGGAGAGATGATCATCGGTTTCGCCATGCTCTTCCTCGGACTCAGCTTCCTGAAGGACTCCGTGCCCGACCTGAGCAACAACCCCGATGCCATAGCGTTTATACAGAGATGGACTGACTGGGGTTTCGCCTCAGTCCTGGTATTCGTCTTGGTAGGGACTGTCCTGACTATTATCCTGCAGTCTTCCAGTGCGACAGTGGCATTGACTCTTGTCATGGCCAGCCAGGGCTGGATTCCGTTCGAGATGGCCGCCGCGATGGTGCTCGGCGAGAACATCGGCACCACCATCACCGCCAACATAGCTGCTTCCGTCGGCAATATTTCCGCGAAGCGGGCGGCATTGGCCCATACGGTTTTCAACGTCTTCGGAGTCATCTGGGTACTGGCGTTGTACAAGCCGTTCCTGTGGCTGGTATCCAAGATCGTCGTAGGTCTGGGCGGCGAGGACCCGTTTGTATCGTCCGCGTCGCTGCTCTATGCCATATCCACTGTGCACACTTTGTTCAATGTGCTCAACACCTGTATTCTCGTATGGTTTACACCGCAGATAGTCAGGTTCGTCACATGGGCGCTCAAGGGACACAAGGACGAGGAGGAGGTCTTCCGTCTCCGTTATATCCAGGGAGGCATGATGAGTACCGCCGAGCTTTCTCTGGAACAGGCCGAGCAGGAAGTCGTGCATTTCTCCGAGATAGTCAAGAAGCAGTACCGGTATGCCCGTCAGGCAGTCAACGAGTCCGATGATGAGAACCGCTTTGACGAGCTTTTTAAGAAACTGGAGCATTACGAGCAGATAACAGACCGGATAGAGTTCGAGATAGCCAAGTATCTCAGTAATATAAGGGAAAGCGACCTTAGCCAGGAAGGTACCAATAAACTTCAGGCCATGTATAAGATTATCAGCGAACTGGAAAGTATGGGCGACTCAGGATTCAATGTCGGCCGTATCCTGCAGCGCAAGAATCTTCACAGTCAGAAGTTCGATGAGACCACTGTGCGTAAGCTCAACCACATGCTGGATCTGGTGGATGTGGCCATAGACTGCATGATCGACAACCTCAAAGAGGGATTCCATCATGTAATCAACATCTCCAATGCCCAGGACGCCGAGCATGACATCAACGAATACCGTGACAATCTCAAGGAGGAGCATCTGCGCAATATAGAGTCAGAGGAGAGCGGATATCTTCGCGGAGTTTACTATATGGACCTCGTGTCCGAGTGTGAGAGGGTGGGGGATTTCATAATCAACGTCTCGGAGGCCCTGGTGGAACTTAACTGACAAGGCAGGTGTCTGTGAATTTACTGTTAGGAGAGAATAAATATGATACGGCGTTACATCAATCTATCCCTGAATATTGTGGCTACTGTAGCGATGCTTACCGCGTTTCTGCCGATGCTTTCCTGGTCACGGCTGGAGGGAGTACCGGTGCCTAGTCACTTTGACATACACGGAGCGGTGGACAAAGTGGGCGGTAGGGAAATACTGCTTACCCTCGCGCTTGTGGGTCTCGGAGTCTACATAGTCATGATGCTGGCCCAGAGATACCCCCAGATGGTCAATTTGCGCCTGCTGCCCCGCAAAAGCACCGTCAGCGACATCAGGACCGGCAAGATTCTCAAACCGCACAGGCAGTCCGCTGACCCCGTCGTCAACAGTGCGAAAAGAGACCTCGCCGCCCAGCTCAACCTGCTGCTGGCCCTGCTTTTCTCTTTCTGTGCCAATTCCACACTCTCGGTGGCCGCCGGCAAGATTCAAAGGCTCAGCATGTGGTTCATCTGGGCCATATTGGCGCTCATGCTGATATGCATCGGCGTTGCCCTTTTCCGCATATACCGCCGATGACGGTGCGCCAACCGCAGGCCTCCTGATGCGGACTTATTCTGCCGCAGCGTAATTGCAGTTAGGCAAAAATCACTACCTTTGCAGCACTAATAAAGTTGTATTTTCATACGATGAAGAATTTTATCGAAGATCTCAAATGGAGAGGCATGATCCAGGACATCATGCCCGGAACCGAAGAACTCCTTTCCAAAGAACAGTGTACGGCATACGTGGGTATCGACCCCACTGCTGACTCACTGCATATCGGCCATCTGGTCAGTGTCATGATGCTCAAGCACTTCCAGGACGCCGGCCACCGCCCCATCTCCCTTATCGGAGGAGCTACGGGCATGATCGGCGACCCCTCGATGAAGTCTCAGGAGCGCAATCTTCTCGACGAGGAGACCCTCCGTCACAACCAGGAGTGCATCAAGGCCCAGCTCTCCAGGTTCATTGACTTTGAGAGCAAGGCTTCCAACGCCGCCATTCTGGTCAACAACTACGACTGGATGAAGGACTGGAGATTCCTCGACTTCACCCGCGAGATAGGCAAGCTCATCACCGTCAATTATATGATGGCCAAGGATTCGGTCAAGAAGAGACTCAGCGGAGAGGGACGCGAGGGCATGTCCTTCACTGAGTTCACCTACCAGCTGCTCCAGGGCTACGACTTCACATACCTCTACGAACACTACGGCTGCAAGCTCCAGATGGGCGGCAGTGACCAGTGGGGCAACATCACCACCGGTACGGAGCTTATCCGGCGCAAACTGGGCGGAGAGGCATACGGACTGACCTGGCCACTGATGACCAAGTCCGACGGCGGCAAGTTCGGCAAGACCGAGAAAGGCAATATCTGGCTCTCGCCGGAGTACACCACACCCTACGCATTCTACCAGTTCTGGCTCAACGTCAGCGACGAGGACGCAGCCAGATACATCAAGATATTCACCACCCTCGGCCGTGAGGAGATAGAGGCAGCCGTGGCGGAGCATGCCAAGGCCCCTCACCTGCGGGAGCTCCAGAAGCTGCTCGCACGCGAGATCACCGTCATGGTACACGGGCAGGAGGAATACGGCAAGGCCGTGGATGCATCCCAGATCCTCTTCGGCAAGTCCACCTCCGAGACTCTCCGCTCTCTCGACGAAAGGACCTTCCTCTCGGTATTCGACGGCGTGCCCCAGTACAGCCTCAGCAAGGACGCACTTCCCCAGAATGTCATCGACCTGCTGGCGGTAACCACCGACGTATTCCCCTCCAAGGGCGAATGCCGCAAGATGATTCAGGGAGGCGGGCTGTCGCTCAACAAGGACAAATGCGACAGCGCAGACAGGACTGTTGGCAGTGAGGACCTTATCGACGGCAAGTACATCCTGGCCCAGAAAGGCAAGAAAAACTACTACATCCTCAAATTCGAGTAAACCGGTATGGAAGAAGAAAGCACCCGCCAGCTTAAAGTGGCAAGAGAGCTTCAGAGACATCTGGCCGAGATCATCCGTTCCAGGGGCATGGCCTCCTGGGACGGAGCCCTCGTGTCAGTCAGCGGAGTGACCATCAGCCCGGACCTTGCTGTGGCCAAGGTCTACGTCAGCATATTCCCTTCGACAAAACAGCAGAAGGTGTTCAAGATGATCCAGGATTCGGCCAGGGCTTTGCGCGGAGAGCTGGGCAGGCAGATGGCCAAGCAGTTGCGCATAGTGCCTGAACTGGTATTCTACCTGGATGACTCTTTGGATTACGTGGAGCACATCGACGAGCTTCTCGCCAAGTAGCCGCTTTTCCATCCGTTGCCACCAAAGCCAGTTTTCCGGTCAGTCAGAAAGCCGTCATGCATCTGTCCTACTTCATAGCCAGACGTTATCTCTTCGCCAAGAAGTCGCACAATGTCATCAACATTATCTCGCTCATAAGCGCGATAGGCATTGCGGTAGGCAGTTGCGCGCTGATTATAGTCCTTTCTATCTACAATGGCTTCGAGGAGGTGGTGCGGAGTATGTACGACCGGGCCATGCCGGATATTTCCATTACCTGCGGCTCGGCCAAATACTTCAGGACCGACACGCCTGCTTTCGATGATATCCGCTCTATGCAGGCCGTGTCACTTTATACCGAGAGTATTGAGGAGACTGTCTTTCTGACCTATGACCGCGAGGAGGGGACCGCTGTGTTGAAAGGTGTGGAGCAGGCCTATACTGAGAATCCGGAATTGCTCTCATGTGTTGTCGACGGGGAGTTCACTCTTATGCACGGAGAGGTGGCGCAAGCGGTTGTCGGCAGGGGGCTGTCAGTCGACATGGGTATCAGGCCGCGTTTTCTGGACCCGATAGAAGTGTACTTTCCGGCCCGTGACAGGGAGATATCCCTTGTCAATCCGGCTGCGTCACTCAACAAGGAGACGTTTTATCCCATAGGAATGTTCTTCTCGGGCGGGGAGAGTTATGCCAATACGCTTTTCGTGCCGATAGACCGGGCCAGGAGACTCGTAGGGGTGCCTGACAATGAGGCCGGTGTCGTAGAACTGTGGCTTGTGTCCGGAGCGGATGTCCATGATGCGGTACGCCATATCGGGAAGATGTTAGGTGCCGGATATTCAGTCAAGGACAAGTACATGCAGAACGAGACTGTCTACCGCATGATGCGCATAGAGAAGGCTGTCATCTTCATGATACTGCTCTTTATCATCATAGTGGTCTCGTGCAATGTCTTCGGCTCCCTGACCATGCTCATCATAGAGAAACGGGACGATATCGCCACGCTTCAGTATCTGGGGGCCAGACCCGGACTCATCCGCCGTATCTTCTTTGACGAGGGCTGGATGATAGTGCTTTTGGGGGCTGTAGTAGGTCTGCTTGTAGGTATAGGCCTTTGTCTCATACAGCAGTATGCGGGAGTCATCCGTATGCCAGGGAACTTTGTAGTAGATTACTATCCCGTAGTCATCAGGCCTCTGGACATCCTCATAACGCTGGCCGGCATCGCTCTCATCGGTCTTTTCATCACCGCGCTTCCTACCCGCAGGACCCTTTCCCGCATCCTCTGACGGCTCAGCAGCACTCTTCGTTATTTCCTCACACTTCTATTGTCTCTTCTCTTGTTCCTTCTTAGAGAGTTTGCAGACCGAAGCAGATGGCAATGACACATGTCGCCAACATTATTACGGGGATAACTGCGGCCTGAACGAGTTCCGCTTTGCTTTTTTCGGAACGGGAGTTCCACAGCAGGGTAAGCGAGGCTGTCATGGCAATCAGCGCACAGGCGGCGCACAGCCAGCTTGCGCCCTGGATGTAACCGGCCTTCATGCCCATTGACTCTCCCCAGATGGAGGGGATGAGCAGGACTATGGCTATATCTCTCGCGGAGCTTGCGGTGATAGTCCTTCGTAATTCAGTTCTGGTCATAGTGATGTGGATATTTCTCATGGTATTGAAATTTAAATACTGCGAAATTTACGAAAAATCAGCTAATACAACAAATCCGTGGCATATTTCTTTCAGAGGAGAGGGAAAGTGCCGGGATTTTCCACGAATACGGTTCACTTTCCCCCGTGTCATGGGACTTCTGGTGAGGTCCAGCATGACATGCTTGGGGAAGTGCTTAGTATACAGGAGCTTTGAAAAAGAGCATCTGCTGGACTTGAGGTGAAATGGCGGTTTTATGGCAAAAAGCGGGTAGTCCAGCAAATTGCCAGATTGTATGCACCTAACAATCAGTGCGATACGTTTGGACAGTGTGCTGGACATTGTAAAAGTACCTGAGTCAACCTTTTTAGGGAACGTTTCTTTTCTTCGCCCCGCGTGTAAAGCGAGGGAAAAAACGTTAAATTTGTACAAAAAACCGACAAATAATCAGAATCATGAAACAACTGACTTCGTATTGGCTTAGAATGGGCTTGGCGGCTTTGGCCGGCCTGATAGTGGCGGTGCTGCTGCATTACTTCTGGGCAAG
>DVHR01000007.1 GCA_018711925.1 Candidatus Coprenecus pullicola | reverse complement strand
TGGCCGTCCTGCGGGTGAAATAGAAGGAGTTGGGCAAGGGGTCCGAATTCTGGCTGAGAACCTTTACCCCGAGCAGTCTCATGGCCGTGGTGTCCCCGTCAAACAGGATTACCGCATACCGGTTGCCATTGAGTTCCATTCCCCAGCTGGATCTGCTGCTCCCGGCAGGACAACCCTGTATCAGACCGGCATCCGCCACGCACGGCAGGGATTTCAGCCTGTCTATGAGAAAATCCTCGTAATCCTGGGTATTGGTTGCAGTTACATTGACAAGTGAGTCCCGGACATAACCCATGGGCTTCTCCACCATGTGGCGGAGCTGGAGGAACATGGCTATGGCAATGGCTACGGCTCCTATGGCGGTGACGTTCTGCACCACGAGGAATATCCGTCCGAGTATCATCTTGCTGGCCTTGGTGAACTCTCCCCGGACTATGTCGAGCGGCCTGTAGCGGGAAACCATCAGGGCGGGTATGATACCGGCCAGAACGGAGAGCAGCACTATGACTCCGGCCCACATTGCGGCTGTCCCCCAGGTAAGGGACGAGAGCGGGCTGTAGGTCTTGCCTATAAGGGTACTGAACAAGGGCGCGGTAGCCTCGGCCAGCAGGAAGCCGAGAATGAACGATACGGCAGTCACGGCGAAGGACTCCTCGATGTAGCGCAGTACGATGCCTCCGCGGGAAGAGCCTATCAGCCTGCGGGTGGCCATCTCCCTTACTCTGAATCCGACCTGGGCTGTGGTGAGGGAAATGTAGTTGAGCAGGGCAAATACCAGCAGCAGCACTCCGGCAGCTGTGAATATCCGCAACATGTCCCGGTTGACAATGTTCTCGAAAGGCAAGGGGAAGGAGGAGCCTATGCCATAGTGTATCTCCTTGAACGGTATAAGGTCGTATTCGGAGCAGATACCGGACATATACAGCGCGTCGCTCTCCTTCAGGATGCCGAGTATTCCGCTGGAAATGGCGTGGATATCGGCTCCCGGCCTGATTTTGTATAAGGTAGCTGTGGTGCCGTTGCCGTTGCGGGTGATGTACGGTGCGTACCTCTCCAGCATTTCCAGCCGGTATATCATGTCGCACTGCGGCAGTACCGTCCGCTCCATATCCTCGAAGATGCCTGTGACAGTCAGGCTGGCCTTTCCATTGTCTATCGTGATATCCAGCGTATTGCCTACGGCATTGCCTTCCGGAAACCACTTGTCGGCGAATGACTGCGAGATAATGACGGAACTGATGGTCTCGAGTACACTGTTCCCGTCCCCGACGGCCATGGGTATGGGGATGAGGGACATGAAGCTGGAGTCTACGCACAGGGCATTCTGGGCCATGGTCTCATCGCCTATGGTAACGCTCTGCTCCATCCCGCTGAGGGATTTGAGGCCTATAAGGCGGCATATGGCCTCAATGTCGGGATAACGGCCTTCCACAGAGCCCTTGATGCTGCCGCTGAGACCGAAGAACTCGGAATCCGAGCCGACGTACACATCGTCACCGACGAAAGTGTCGTAACTGCTCTCCTGAGTCACGTATGTACCTATGAAAACAATAAAGGCAAGGGCAATGGCCATACCTGCCACCTCTATCACCGTATAGAGGCGGTTGCGGGAGATGAATCTGAGGAAAGATTTCATAAGTTTCACATTACTTTGGTAATCGTTCTTCTCATATCCAAAACCATACCATTTCCACTAATATACTGATTTACAAAGATATCAACTCAGTCTTCAAAATCATTTCTGTAAAAATTTCATACACCTGTGTCTATTTTTTTGGAAATCCATTACCTGGGCCGTGGAGAATACATCAGCGGAGCTTCCCCCGTATGCGGCTGAGAGAGGCCGGGGTAATGCCGAGCCAGGAGGCCAGGTGCTCCAAAGGCAAGCGTTGCAGCAACTCCGGAGCATGCCGCAGAAGATGCTCGTAGCGACGCGTAGCAGTAGTACACAGCATAGGAATGAAACGCTCCTCCGTAAGCAGGAACTGCTGTTCCGCAAACCGACGGCCCCAGTTGGCGATATGTACATCCTCCCTGAAAAGACGGTGCAAATCGTCACGGTGCAGGCGGTACAGCCGCGAGTCCTCCATAAGCTGAATGTTCTCGTAACCGGGACTGTCCCGCACATAGCTGCGCAAGGACAGGAGAGCAGTCCCCTCCGCTCCTATCCAGAAAGTCACATCACGTCCATCCTCACTGACCACGAAAGCCCTGGCGATTCCCTTCGCAATAAAGAAAATATCCGTCTCGACACGTCCGGCCTCCACGACCATCGCGCATTTCGGCAGCAGTACCGTCTCCGCACACTCCGCAATCCTGGCCGCCGGCACCTCCGGCAACGGACATATCCTTCCTATTATATCGTTCAAATCCATATTACTGTCCACATCGATTCACAACGGCAAATATAGTCGATTGTACCTAAACCGACACAATCCTCCTGACGAAAGCATAAAAACAGTTTTTTTGTCAAATGACAAATGATTTCAGGCGAGAAACGGATAATTTTGCAGCCTCAAAACACAAAGCATAAAATGAGACTTGATATGAACTGGGTGATTCTGATTATCGCCGGCCTTTGCGAGACCGGCTTCGCATTCTGTCTGGGCAAGATGAAAGGGCTGTCAGGCTTGGAACACTGGCTGTGGGGCGCCGGCTTCCTGCTGTTTCTCACTGTAAGTATGCTGTTGCTGGCCAAGGCCGTACAGACAATACCCATAGGCACGGCCTACCCGGTGTGGACGGGCATAGGTGCCGTCGGGACAGTGGTTGTCGGGATAATCTTCTTTCACGAGCCGGTCACATTCGCCCGCATCTTCTTCATCTGCACGCTCATCGCATCCATTGTCGGCCTGAAAATGTCCTGACCCCGTAAGGCCCCCGTGTAAAGCAACTCTCCGCCTAGCCTCTCCGTCTACCATCTCGGGTTCCGCAGAGAGTAAAGATATAAGGCGGCTTCGGCTACCTTTATTTTCAGAAGCTGCTTAAAAAATAATTTTATGGCAGCGATATGCAGCATGGCTTCGTGCGTATCGGCCCTGTATTCATAGTCAATGGTCAGTCTCCTGAAGTTCTCGAGCCACGAGAAAGTACGCTCGACAATCCATCTTTTTGGCATGTGGACAAATCTGTCCGTCCGCCAGAATCCGTTTCAGCCCAGGGAATTTGTATCTCATGGATTCGAACACCTCTTCCGCCCCTACGCTGTCATGGACGTTAGCCGGATGGACTCTCACTGACATGGGCAGCCCCAGAGTGTCAA
>DVHR01000054.1 GCA_018711925.1 Candidatus Coprenecus pullicola | reverse complement strand
ACGGTGTGACTCCTCCTTCCATTACTGTTATGGAAATTAATGGACAATATTACTGGGGTCTTAAATATTCTGACGGCAGTGTAGAGCCTATTACAGATAGCGAAGGCAACAGTATTCCTGTGACCGGAGGCATACCCGATATCCGTATCAATCCTGAGACTGGTAACTGGGAAATATCAACTGACGGAGGTGAGCACTGGAATGACACAGGCATGCCCTCTGCCGGTGAGGGCGACTCCATTTTCAATCAGGTTACTCAGGATGAAAACAATGTGTATTTTGAACTGCGTGGAGGAACAGTCATTACAGTACCCAAGACAAAAGAAGTCATTTTCGAATTCGGAACAAACGAAGATACACTTACATTTTCCTATGGTGAGAGCAAGACCCTGGAAAACTATAGACTGAGTGGTGCGGACAAAGTGAGCATCACAAAACCTGACGGATGGAGAGCCTCCATCGAACCGACCGGTTTTATAATAACCGCACCTGTCGCAGAGAATAAGTTCGCGGAGACAGAGGGAGTTATCTGCGTCATACTGGTATCTTCCAACGGACAGAGTTTCATGGCAGAGCAGAAAGTCTCTGTGGAAGATGGATTCGCATCAGGAAACGGCTCCGCCACAGATCCTTATATTATAGACAACACGTCTCAGCTGACACTTTTCTCCGAGAGAGTCAACTCCGGTGACTCAACTTACATATCCGCGCATTATATGCTGAATAATGACATAGACCTGTCCGGCATTGACTGGCAGCCTATAGGAGCGGGCATTGGCAACACCGATCTGACACTTGCCGAGAACAACTGCTTTGAGGGTTCTTTTAACGGCAATGGCCATAAAATCACAGGTTTGTCCATAAAGGCAACTGTTACCGATGATATAAGTTTCTACGGCCTGTTCGGACTCTGCCGCAACAGCACCATCTCCAATCTGAATGTTGAGGGTGATATCGAAATATCCGACACTCCGGAAAGCCAAACAGGGATGGTCGCCGCCGGAGGCATTATTGGCAGCGGAAGCGGTGTTACAGTCAGCAACTGCTCATTTTCCGGTTCTATAAAAGCCTCATGTCCCAACTCTCCAAACGCCAGTATCGCAGTAGGCGGCATAGTCGGGAATCTGATTGGAAGCATGGAAGGCTGCTCAGTCACTGTGCCAGAAGGAGGCAGCATATCCTCATCTGCATCTTTCTCCACTTCCGGAGCTGTAGCAGGCTATGTCAATTCGGGAACAATAACCTCATGCAATGCTGATATTTACGGGATCATCTCCTCGGAGTGCCCCGAGACAGCAGTCAATGCATTAAGCCCGACAGCAATTGCCGGCGGACTGACCGGAAGCTCGTTCGGAGGCTCAATAGGAAATTGCAGAATCCTGATAAGCGGAGACATTATTGCACTGTGCGAACATGCCGACACTGATGATATAGGAAGCGCACTGGCTGGAGGCATCTCAGGCAGTTACGCAGCAGATGCATTCGGGAACAACAATGTGGAGATCTCCGGCAACATAACTGCAAGAGGTGTCAATTCTGCATCAGCAGGTGGAGCTGTAGGAAGCCAAAATAACGCAGGATATGGTGCCAGTCAGTTGGCTGTCAACCTTTCCGGAAATATCTCCTCTGAAACATTTGGGAACGGACTCTCAGATGCGGCTTACTCTGGAGGTATCTACGGCAGGGCATCATTCCAGATGGGAGACATTTCTGACTCATACGCTGTCATATCGGGTTCCATATCTGCAAAATCAACCGTATTCGCCGGCACCGGAGGAGTGGCAGGTACTTCCTCAACAGTGACAAGGAGTTGGGCAATATGCAGCGAATCAGGCATGCTGTCAGCAGAGTCCGACAATAACGATGCTGTAACAGGTGGTGTTTCTGGCATCATCACCTCCGGCAATATTGTCGGCTGCTACTCAATCTTAGATGGAGAAATGAGAGCAGTATCCAGCAACGGAGGCGGATATATCGGAGGTATTGCAGGTGCCATGTCCGGCAATATGATGCGGGCCAAATACGCAATAGGCTGTTATTCCCTGTCTGACTGCACAGTCTCATTATCCGGGACTCCTGCCATGACAGGAGCCATAGTCGGGCTCAACAACAGATACGGGACATTGAACACTTGCTACTGGCATAGTGGCAACGACTCATTCACAGGACACTCCGGAGCAGAAGGCGCGTCTGACCTATATAAACTCGCAGATCGTTCACAAGCCTCTTTGGAAGAAGCGGCCGCCGCAATGAATGAGATTCTCACAGGATACAGTTCTCAGTACACTTATGACAACAGCACCGGCTGGCTTACAGTATACCGCATAGAATAGCAGCACTGCAGACCCGCCTTCCATCCAACTAAGCAATAGGGATGTACCGATATTTTAATCCGGTGCATCCTTGTTTTATTTAAAAATGTTATCTTTGACATCATCAAAGAAAAAATATGGCAACGGAAATATCAGCAATAGGCAAGCAGGCCCTGATGTCGCGGCTCTTCGAGGGCAGCGGTTTCGTGAATGGGCGGGGCTGCGCGTTCTCCGGGGACGGGGACTTCGGCACGGTACACAAGGTATTCATGGAAAAGGTGGATTTCGACCTGACGTACAATCCGCTGCGGCATCTCGGACACAAGCTGGCCCTGAATGTCATCGGGGAGCTGTACGCGGGCATGTATTCCCCTGTGGGCATGGATGTGGTGATGGCCCTGTCCAACCGCTTCTCGGCCGAGGATGTGCAGGATCTGTGGGAAGGAGTCACGGCTGCGGCAAAGGAGCACGGTGTGAGACATCTATCCCTTGACCTGATACCGTCGGCAGCGGGAATGGTCGTGAGCATCGCGGCATACGGCTCTGCCGGGAAGGAAGTGGAGCAGAAACGGGAAAAAGCTCAGTCAAAGGACCTGCTGGTCCTCAGCGGCGACTTAGGTGCGGCCTATATGGGACTGCACGTGCTGGAGAGAGAGAAAGCCGCATTCGAGGGAACCCCTGCAGGAGCGCAGCCCAAGCAGCCGGACCTGACGCAGTACAAATACATTGTAGGCGAATACCTCAGCCCCTACCTCAAACCGGGCATTCCGGGACGTTTCTCTGAAGCGGGAATTATCCCCTGCGGCGGATATTTCGTCAGCAGGGGCCTCGGGGAAGCGGCCAAGCGCATTGCAGCTGATACGGGTCTCGGAGTCAAGATCTACATAGGGAATATTCCGATTGCCTCCAAGACATTTGAAATGGCGCAGGAACTGAATCTCGACCCCGTTACTGCCGCCGTCAACGGTGGGGACGACTACCGTCTTATCTACATTGTCCCTATTGAGTATCACGAGATTCTGCGCAGGGACTTTCAGGACTGGGACATCATCGGCCACCTCGCCCGTCCGGAAGTGGGAGAGGTCCTCGTCACCCCCGAGGGAGCGGAGATAGGCATTCATGCACAAGGCTATGAACAATAATTCCATAAATTATCAGAGATGAGAGATGAGATGAATGTAGAACCTGTGGATTCGGAATTGAATCGGCTTGCAGACAGTATCGCTGCATTGGTCAACGAAGCCAAAAAACATTTGGCCAGGTCTGCGAATGTAGTGATGTTGGCATCATATTGGAATATAGGCAAGTATATTGTGGAGTTCGAGCAGGAAGGAAATTCAAAAGCAAAATATGGGACAGCTCTACTATCATCTCTTTCAAAAATATTACGGGCAAAATTAGGGAAGGGGTATAGTCATCCCAATCTGAATAATATGCGGAAATTCTATCTCCTGTATCCAAATTTTCAGACACTGTCTGAAAAATTAAGCTGGTCCCATATCTGTGAACTGATTACTATAGAAGACGATCTGGAACGAAGTTTTTACGAAAAAGAATGCATTGCTTCCGGCTGGAATGTACGTTCATTGCGCAGGCAGATAGACAGCGCATTATACCTAAGGCTTGCAGCAAGTAAAGATAAGGAGGGCATACTTAGACTTGCTCGTGAAGGATCCTTTATTCAGCGGCCTGAAGATATAGTAAAAGATACGTATACTTTGGAATTTTTAAATCTACCTGAGAAAAACCGGTATACCGAACAGGATTTGGAGCAGAGATTAATAGATAATCTGCAGACATTTCTGTTGGAATTGGGAAAAGGATTTGCCTTCATAGGACGGCAATATCATATAACCATAAACAACAGACATTATCACATTGATTTGGTCTTCTATCATCGGATACTGAAATGTTTTGTCCTGATAGACCTTAAGAAAAATGCAGTAAGGCATCAGGATATAGGTCAGATGAATATGTATTTGGGATACTTTGCAAAGGAGGAGAGTGCACCGGATGATAACCCTCCTGTAGGTATAATATTGAGTCATATCAAGGATGAATTATTAGTGGAGTATGCTACATACGGAATGGATTCCAAGCTATTTGTTTCGAAGTATGAGTTATATCTCCCGAATAAAGAAGAATTGAGAAGATTGGTCGATGGTGTAGTTTCAGATGAGTTGAATAAAAGCAATAAAAAATAGATATGAGCAAATTATTGAAATTAATCATCACTATTCCGGTATGGATAATAGCAGCCTCTTCTGCCTCGGCGCAGGAGAACTACCGGCCTTCGCCCGAGATTGTGGCGGCGCAGGAGCAGTTCCGGGAGAACCGGTTCGGAATATTCATTCACTGGGGTATTTACTCCATGTACGGCCAGGGCGAGTGGGCCCTGAACTACAACGGCCTGACCCACGAGGAGTACAGCAAGCTGGCCGGGGGCTTCTACCCCGCTGACTTCAACGCTGCGGAATGGGTGAGCGCCGTCAAGGCCGCCGGAGCCAAGTACATCTGCATCACGACCCGGCACCACGACGGATTCTCGATGTTCGACAGCAAATGCACTGACTACGACATCATGGACGCGACCCCGTTCAAGCGCGACATCATCGCCGAGCTGGCCGAGGAGTGCGAGCGTCAGGGGATTGCCCTGCATCTGTATTATTCGCTCATCGACTGGGGCCGCAACGACGCGCCGCGCGGACGTACCGGGCAGGAGACGGGCCGTCCAGAGGCCACCGACCCCGACACCTATTTCGACTTCATGAAATGCCAGCTGACCGAGCTGCTGACCCGTTACGGGGATGTGGGCTGCATCTGGTTCGACGGCAACTGGGACCACGAGGACGGCGAGCAGCCCTACGACTTCCGCTATGACGAGCTGTATCCGCTGATTCACGGACTGCAGCCTGGGTGCCTGATCGGCAACAACCACCATATCACGCCTTATCCCGGAGAGGACATCCAGATCTTCGAGCGGGACATCCCCGGGGAGAATACTGCCGGCTGGCATAGCGGCGGAGTCAGCACGACGCTTCCGCTGGAGACCTGCCAGACCATGAACGGCTCCTGGGGTTACCGGATGCGGGACCAGGACTATAAGAGTACGGATGAGCTTATCCGTTACCTTGTGTCCACAGCCGGACGCGACGCCAACCTGCTGCTCAACGTGGGACCTCAGCCGGACGGCAATATTCCCGCAGCGGCCCTTGAGCGTCTGGCCGCGATGGGCGAGTGGCTTGCTGTCAACGGCGAGACCATCTACGGCACCCGCAGCACCCTCGTGAAACCCCAGCCCTGGGGCGTGACCACCCATAAGGACGACCGGATGTGGCTGCACGTCTTCCCCGCCGACGCCTTCAAGACCGCCTCTGACGGACAGATCTACGTGCCCTACAAGGCCGGACGCAAAGTGGCCTCAGTCACTCCTTTCGGATCGCCTGACGTGAAGCTCAGCTTCAAGCAGTACAAGGAAGGCCTCTTCGTGACCCTGCCCTCCGACATGCCCTCCGATACCCCCGACTACATCGTCGAAGTCACCTTCCGATAATCAGCTGATATGCACATTTGGCTATTTTGAAACCTAGCCAAATGTGCATAACTTATGATAACATCACAATGTGATGTACACTTCTAGCGCCTTGGAAAGTTCGTAGTGCGAGAATCGTTTTCTTATGCAATCAGTAAAGAAACGCAGGATATCATCATAGCATTCCATGATTATCTTACCATCCACACTGAGAATAAGCCTTTCAGAACTGACAAGACAAGGAGATTTGAAAGACTTATCATATAAGTAAAAAGGCTGACGGTCATAGTGATATACATCTGTACTGTGCTTCAAAGGCAATTCAAGATACTCTTCAGCAGTTCTACATTTACATAGTTGCTCCAGTACCTCCCTATAAAATGCCTGGCGTACAGTCCCGTCATATCTTGCACGATAAAAATCAGAAAGGAACGGAATCCATTCCTTTTCAATTATTTCCTGCTTCAACGAAAAGGAGATTCCTTCATTATCAGACACCACATCATATACATCCAGAATCATATGATCCCTTTCCAATACACTTTTTACATCCTGTTCACGTAAATTGCGCTCCTCCAGTTCCTGTCGTGTCAAACTGAACTGCTTGTTAATCCCTATGCAAAGATATCTTCCCATAATTAATATTGTTTTTGAAAAATTAATCAAATTGTAAGTGACGGAGTATAACTGAGACCGGCATATTAAGTTTGGAGAAAGCAAAAAGCTTTTTCC
>DVHR01000053.1 GCA_018711925.1 Candidatus Coprenecus pullicola | reverse complement strand
CCTAACTGTTGCAGGAAAATCGTCAGACTCTCAGTAGGGCGCAGGAAAAGAACGGTATCAACCTCCGGAATGTCAACACCCTCATTAAAAATATCGACTACGCATAGATAGTGCAGAGTGCCTTCGCGCAGCGAATTTGCCAGCCGCTTTCTCTCTTCAGCTGGAGTGTCTGATGTAAGACTCTCTGCGTTAAAACCATATAATCTGAGTTGCTCGGCCATAAAGTCTGCATGACGCTTATTTACGCAGAAACATAATGCCCGGCATGTGTACTCGTCCGCTAAGTATTTATGCAGGGCATCAACGATCAGCTTTGCACGACTTTTGGCACAAAGTTTATCAGCCAAACGCTCAATATTGTACTTCTGGCCGCTCCACAAACTGTCATCGCTCAAATCCGTGTCATCGGATATGCACAGGTACTGAAATGGTGTAAGCAGTCCGGCTTGCAAAGCTTGTGGCAGACGTATTTCAGCACTAATACGTCCTCCGAAATCGGGGCGCAGGTCGCGTCCGTCCATGCGTTCCGGCGTCGCTGTAAGACCAATTAGAATCTGAGGCGCGAAGTGTCCGAACAATTTCCGATAACTGTCAGCTTGACTGTGATGGGCCTCGTCGATAACAATATAGTCGTAATAGTCCGATTCCAATTGGGCGAAAAAGTCCTCGAAACGAGAGTTAAACATCGAAATAGAGACAAAAAGATGCTCATACTCAGTCGAATCCCGCGGGCTTTCGCTACCAACCCATAATGTACCGAAATTGGCATCCTGCAATACACTTCGGTACGTGTTTAATGATTGCCTTAAAATCTCTTCGCGATGAGCCGTGAACAGAATCCGGGCCCTTGAATGAGTCCTGACGAACGCCTGATAATCGAATGCCGATATTACGGTTTTACCAGTACCAGTTGCCGCTACAATGAGGGTCTTATAATTGCCTCTATCTTCTCTCTCGACTCGCAGTTTGTCAAGAATCTGTTTCTGGTGTGGAAGCAGGGTATAATGCTGATAGACATACTCAGTACCTTCTGAATGGAAAACATTGCGATTTATCTCTTTGTTGAATTTCTCAATGCCGCCTATGCGGAAGTCCTCAAAGTTCGGACTGTTCCAATACATCTCAAATGTGGCCAATGCCGTTTTGATAATGTGCGGGTTCTCGAAACTTGTAACACGCATATTCCACTCCAGACCCTCTGTCTGTGCAGACTTTGACAGATTGGATGAACCTATATATGCAGTATGCATGCCCGAATTTCTGATAAAGATATACGACTTGGCGTGCAGGCGCTCAATATCAGTGTTGTATGATATACGTATCTCCGTATTGGGAAGTGCTGCCAACTGTTCTATTGCCTTGGCCTGAGTTGCGCCGCAATATGTGGTGGTTATGATGCGGAAACGTGTACCTTCCCGACGGCAGAATTTATTTAATTCATCCAATAATATACGGACACCAGAAACTTTAAGGAAGGATACGATAAAGCACAATTCATCTGCGCTCGCAATCTCTCGGCGAATTTCCTCCCCTAAAGATATCGCACTGCTTCCACCCGTGAAAAGATTGCTGACCCGGAATCCGGAAACAGGACGAACAGTTTTTGAATTACTCTCGGCCTGCATAAGGGCCTGTTCCTGACTCATCACTTCTGCGAGCAGATCCGAAGGGGCAGTAATTTGTTTATCATCCCTCAGCCCGGCGTCAATCATAATTCTATTGATGAGATTCACACGGTCTTGCTGCGCCTCAGTGTCTTCCAACTTCTGACATATAGCTTTTGCCAGATAATTAGCTAAAATCTGAGGAGATTCGGCATCATCAACCGGCTGCTTCAGGCACACCAATCCAGCCTCCTCCGAATCATTTATCTGCTTCTCAGTCTCTTGATTTATAATATGTTCGTATATTCCTTTTTTAAGCATAATTTTTTTACAAAAATATAAATAATGCCATAAAAAAAGAAAAGAAGCCGACCATAAAACTATTCTGGATAACCCAATAGAAATATCGTAGTTTTAAGTTCGACTATCCGCCCTTTTATCCGCCCTTTCAATCAATTGACACACAATAAGTTCTGCAAAAATCACATCACAAATTATCATTTTTAACAGACTTTATCCGCCCTTTACTATCCCCTTTATCAACGATACTTGTGCAACAAAAATGGCGCCCGTAAAGAGCGCCATATTAATCGATTATAATCAATTTAACTATTTGATAATCAGGTGTTTACTTGCCGATGCAAAACCGCGAGAACACAGTCCCAAGCACCTCCTCCGAAGTAACCTCCCCGCAAATCTCCCCGATATGGTGCAGGGCCTCGCGTATGTCCTGTGTTACGAATTCCGTGGAGACTCCGGCGAGGAGGGCTTCGCGGGCGCGGGTGAGGGCTTCCAGGGCTTTCTGGAGGGCCTGGTAGTGGCGGAGGTTGGTGATGAGGGTGGCGGAGGTGTCGGCTGTGTGGGCTGCTGCGGTGGCGGCGAGGGCTGCGGTGATTTCGGGCAGGCCGAGGCGGTTGCGGGCGCTGATGGCGATGGTGCGGGTGGGGGAGAGGCCCTTCCGGCGGGCGAGGTCATCGGCTGAGGTCAGCATTGCGGGGATTTCCGGTTCGCTGAGCAGGTCCGCCTTGTTGAGCAGTATCAGCAGTGTCCGCTCGCTGATTCCGCTATGAGTGGAGGGGACATGGTTAAGCCGCGAGGCGATGGCCCCGAAGGATTCCCCGAATGTCCCGGGTCTGGTGGCGTCGAGCATGAGGAGGATGACGGAGGCGCGCTCGATGGTGCTGTAGGTGCGGTTGATGCCGATGGCCTCGATGGTCTCGGCGGTGTCGCGGATGCCGGCGGTATCGATGAAGCGGAAGGTGGTGCCGGCGATGTTGATGGTGTCCTCGATGGTGTCGCGGGTGGTGCCGGCGATGTCGGAGACGATGGCCCGTTCCTCGCCTAAGAGGGCGTTCAGGAGGGTGCTCTTGCCGGTGTTTACGGCTCCTACAATGGCGGTGGGGATGCCGTTCTTGATGGCATTTCCGAGGGCAAATGAGTCTACGAGGCGCAAGATGTGCTCCGATACCCGGTCGAGGAGGGCGAGCACCTGGCTCCGGTCGGCGAATTCCACGTCCTCCTCGCTGAAGTCCAGCTCCAGCTCCATCAGCGACACGATGTCCACCATCTGCGAGCGCATCTCCTGCAGTTCGGAGGAATAGCCGCCGCGCATCTGTTTCAGGGCAATATCGTGGGCCGCTCTGTTCTCGGAGGCGATCAGGTCGGCGACCGCCTCGGCCTGGGCGAGGTCCATCCGTCCGTTGAGAAAGGCCCGTTTGGTAAATTCTCCGGCGGCGGCCATTACCGCTCCTGCGGCGAGGAGCGCCCTCAGAATCTCGGACACAATGTATTGGGAACCATGGCAATATATCTCGGCGGAATCCTCTCCGGTGTAGGAGTGGGGGGCACGGAAGGTCACTGCCATCACCTCGTCGATGACGGTCTCGGCATTATCGGTGGAATGACCGGGGCTTTCAGGGAAAATAATCCGCCCGTAGTGCATCTCTCTGGGCCGGAACTCCGCAGCCCGCGGCCCTTTGTCATTGAAAGGCCGGAATACCTTGTCCAGCACCTCCACCGCCTCCGGTCCGCTGATGCGCACTATCGCGACCGCCCCCTGTCCCGGAGCCGTCGCCCGGGCGCATATCGTAGTCTGTCCGTATATTTTCTCGTTTTCCATTTTCATATCTTAAAGTACCTGTAAACAATCCCGGCTATCTCCGCCATCACGCCGGCATTCACTTCATCCGTATCCTTCGAATCCATAATCAGAACTGATACATAGCATTTCCTGCCGTCCGGCATATAGATCGCCCCGGCATCTGCATCCCCGATCATGATGCCGTCGGGCAGCCGGTCAGAGTGTCCGGTCTTATGCGCGACAGGCACATCCCCGGGAAGGCCTGCCTTCAGCTTATCCTGGCCGGATGAACATTCCAGCAGAATCCGCTCTAAAAATGCGGAATGTTCCGTGCTCAAAATCTCTCCCGAATATATTTTCTCAAACAGCCGGACAACGGACATCGGCGTGCTCCAGTTGAGATAGCCGTTCCGGATGTCCTCGTGCATGTCCGCCTCGGTCTCAGTCAGGTTCAGGTCCGTTATTCCGAGCGACTTGATGCATGAGTCGACTTTGTCTATACCGCCTGAGAAACCGATCAGCAGGTCGCAGGTGTTGTTGTCGCTGTGCGAGACAGTGTATCCGACAATATCCCGGTAGGAAATCCGGATGTCCTGTCCCGGATACCTGTCTCTCAGCGGGCTGTAGGTATTTTCATGCAATTGCTCCGAGCGGATAAGCACCATGCTGTCCAGCGGAATGCCCTCCGCATCCATTTTCCTCAGAGCCGTTACCGCGACATGCAGCTTGAACACACTCATGAGAGGATACTTCCAACTGTTGTTCACCGTTATGACCGTGTCTCCGCACATTACGGCCACTCCTATTGTAGCCTGCCTGCCAGCGATGACTTTCTCAATGTCTCCGCGCAGGTCTTTTCCGGCAGCGGCGGTCATGCAGCAGATGCACAGGACAGATGTTATTACGAATCTTCTGACATTCATAACATCTTATTATCGGTAATCAGCAGTCCACTTTCTCCAGAAGCGCCACATTCTCCACATGAGTGGTGTGCGGGAACATATCCACCGGCCTGATCCTGACCAGCCTGTACGCTCCGTCGGAGGTGAGCATGGCGAGGTCGCGTGCCTGTGTGGCCGGATTGCAGCTTACGTACACGATCTTCCGCGCCCCGGTTCCGAGCAGCACCTCGATGACCGAAGGGTGTACCCCGGCCCTGGGCGGGTCGAGTATCACCACGTCCGGCGAGGCTCCCTGGGCGGCCACGAACTCCGGAGTCAGGATGTCCTTCATGTCCCCGGCGTAGAACCGGCAATTGTCTATCCCGTTGATCCGCGCATTGACCTTCGCGTCGGCTATGGCCTCGGGCACGTATTCCACGCCCACCACCGAAGCCACGCTCCGGGCCACGAACAGGGCTATCGTCCCGGTCCCGGTGTAGAGGTCGTAGACGTGCTCTCCGCCCTGGAAATCCGCAAATTCGCGCACTGTCGAGTAGAGCCTGTAGGCCTGCAAGGGATTGGTCTGGTAGAAGGATTTCGGCCCGATCTTGAACCGCAGCCCCTCCATCTCCTCGTAGATGGCATCCTCGCCCCGCGCATTCAGAATCTCCTGGTCGTTGATGGCGTCGTTCATCCTCCCGTTGTACAGGTAATTCAGCGACTTGATCTGGGGAAAACGCTCCATCAGCACGTCGAAGAGCTTCTCCGCCTCGGCGTCGCAGTCCTCCGGCCGGAACCCGCAGCGCAGTTTGCCGAGCCTCGGCGGACGGGCCCCGAACATGACGGTCAGCATGACCTCCCCGCGCAGGTTGGTGCGGATGATGATATTGCGCAGGAATCCGGTCTGCTCCCGGATGTTGAAGAAAGGCAGCCCGTGCACGATGGCGTACTGCCGGATGAAGTTGCGTATCTCGTTGGAAGGCTCCGGCTGCAGCCAGCAGTGCCTGATATCCAGTATTTTGTCAAATGCCTTGGAAATGTGGAATCCGAGGGCGAATCCGGCGGGATTGCCGTTGACGGACGAGTATCCTCCGCGCAGGTGCCGGGGGAATACTCCTCCCTCGAACTCCGAGGGGTCGAGAGGGACAGGGGGATCGAACACCGTCGAGGGGTCCTCGCCGCTGAGCAGCCACCTCCGGTCGGAGAAGGTGAATTCCAGCTTGTTGCGGTATTCCGTGGTTCGCTCCGAGGGCAGGATGGGCAACACCTCCACCTGATCCATGGGCAGATGCCCGATGCGGGAGAACTGGTCCACGACCTGCTGCTGCTTGTACTTGAGCTGCAGGCGGTAGGGAAGTTCCTGCCAGGCGCAGCCCCCGCAGTCCTTGTAATGTTCGCAGAATGGCTCCACCCGGTCAGGCGAGGGCTGCTCGATTTCGACCAGCGTACCCTCGAAGTACTTCTCCCGGCGCTTGTCGATCCGCACGGCCACGACATCCCCCGGCACGGCATTGGACATGAATACCACCTTCCCGTCAATACGGGCCACAGCCTTTCCCTCGGCTCCTACGGACTCCACCGTCACGCCGCGGACTATTTCCTTTTCTTTCTTTCTACTCATGGGCGCAAAAATAAAAAGAAGCCGAGAGCAATGCAAATGAACTTGTTCGAATTGCATTGCCAAGGCATGAACAGTATTAAAGACGACATCATCAATCCACAAAAACTGGGATATTGGAAAATGCAGGGTGTTTTGTAGATATCCGATTATCAATAGTTTATAAAACAATGCGCAATTTTCGCAGTCTTACAGTGGCCTGAAAAATGCACCTTGTTTTGTAAATACCTGGTTATCAAGACGCCCAGAAATGTGCTGCATTTTCCGATTACACTGTCGCAAGGACAGATCAAAATTGATATGGCTGATTCAAACAAGCATAAACTTGCCATGGAGGCAGTTGTCAAATGTGTGAGATGCATGATTTTGCAGGCAATGGGGCGGCGGCTTTGAGATAGTGTCTGATTATCAATAGATTACAAAACGCACTGTGCCTTTGGCCGGTTTTAAAAGGGTCAAATGTGCAGTGTCGGAAAATAAGTGTCTGAAAACCAATCAGTATCTGTTTGCTATTGCACCCGTAATTCAGATTTATTATTTTTGCGCAGCATCTCTTGTTCCGGATTCCGGATGATGAGGGATACCGATTGTTCAACCAGTATGAAATGGCAGATATGCATATAACTGTGGTATCCTGACGGCGTTTACAGACAAGGTCAGGGCTGAGGCTGTTGTCCTGCGGGACAATATTCAAAACCAACGGAGGCTGTCCGTACAGGGGCGGCTCATGTCATATCATAAAGAACAATCAGAATGGAATACACATACAAGAATATCTGGCTCATCAACTTTCCCGTCATGATGAGCATCCTCATAGAGCAACTTATCAACATCACCGACGCAATATTCCTCGGACACGTAGGAGAAGTGGAGTTAGGGGCGTCTGCCATCGCCGGAATATGGTACTTGGCCCTCTACATGCTCGGCTTCGGATTCAGCCTTGGCCTGCAGGTCGTAGTCGCGAGGCGCAACGGAGAGGGGAATTATTCCGAGACGGGTCGGACAATGTTTCAGGGCCTGCTGTTCCTGACAGCCCTCGCCGCTGTCCTGTGCTTCCTCTCCAGACTTTTCTCCCCGATACTGCTGGGCAGGATGACCGCTTCGGAAGAAATCTGCAGGGCCGTTGTCGATTACCTGGACTGGCGCATCTGGGGGCTGCTGTTCTCCTTCCCGTTCCTTGCCCTGCGGGCATTTTTAGTCGGTATCACCAAGACCAAAGCCCTGAACGTGGCGGCCCTCACAGCCGTGTTGGTGAACATCCCCTGCAACTGGCTGCTTATCTTCAGGATGGACATGGGAATCGCGGGAGCCGCCGCGGCATCGTCCTTCGCGGAACTGTGCTCGTTGGCGGTATTGTCGGTACACGTACTGAGGAAAATGGACAGACAGCATTACGGGCTCCATTGCCGCCCTGATACCGGGATACTCCGGCAGGTCATAAAGGTGTCCCAGTGGAGCATGTTCCATTCGTTCATAGGCGTGGCCTCGTGGCTGGCTTTCTTCGTCGCCATCGAGCATTTGGGCGGATTGGAGCTGGCCGCCACTAACATCCTCCGCAGCGTTTCCACCCTGTTCTTCGTCATTGTCAACTCGCTCGCCGCCACGACAGGCTCCCTGACAAGCAACCTGATCGGCTCAGGACACGGTGACGGGATATTCCGGCTCTGCGGCAGGGTTATCCGCTTAGGGTACGCCGTCGGGTTCCCGCTCATTGTCTTAGTCTTGTGCCTGTACCGCCCGATTATGGGCATCTACACCGACAATGCCGGCCTGATACAGATTGCCCGCTGGCCCTTTGCAGTAATGCTGCTTGACTACATATTCGCACTGCCCGGTTACGTCCTCATGAACACCGTCACAGGCACCGGAGCGACCCGGATGACCTTCATCTTCCAGCTGACAACCATTGCGGCCTACCAGATATACCTGTGGAGCATAAGCAGCCTCAGCACATCACTATCTGTTTTTTGGACAGCCGAATACCTGTACGTGATACTGCTCGGGGTGCAGTCCTTTGTCTACCTGCGGCGAACACTCCGGAGCGGCATCAGTTCCCGCGTGAACGGTCCGGGCGATTGATTAGATTGTTGGGATCCGTCTGAGACGCATCTCGTAGCAGGTTATGGCAGTCGCTATGGCCACATTGAGGGACTCTGCCCTGTCGGAAGTGCCCTCGGCCGCAGACGGTATGTAGATCCTGCGGACGGATTCGTCAAGCAGGGCGGGAGACACTCCGTCACGCTCGCTGCCCATTATGACAAGGGCGCGGTCTGTCTTCAATGGCACTGTACTGATGTCTTCTCCTCCTTCAAGGGCTGTGGAGTAGACCGGTATGCCTGCTGTACGGCAGTTCCGGGCAAGATGCACCAGGTCGCAGATTGTGGTTTTCTGGCGGAAGACGGAGCCCATCGTGGCCTGTATGGTCTTGGGATTGTACAGATCCGCGCAGTCCGGCGACAGGTAGACTGTCTCTATCCCGAACCAGTCGGCCAGACGCAGGATGGTTCCGACATTTCCCGGGTCGCGGACAGAGTCCAGCCCGAGACACAGGCCCGAGGGCAATGCGGAGGCGCAGACAGGAATTCCGTCAGTAGGGATACGCAGGACGGCAAGGGCAGGGGAGGGGGAGGAGAGAAGGCTCATGCGTCCCATGAGCTCTTCTCCGATGTCTGCGGTACGGTAGACAGCTTCAACGGGAAAACGCTTCTGTTTCAGGGCCTCCCCGACCATTTTCTCCCCTTCGACGACGAAAAGCCCGTGCTCCTGCCGGAACTTCTTCTGTCCGAGGGAGCGGATGAGCCGGATGTCGGCCTTGGAGGGTATACGGTCGGTAAGCATTGTCCCGCAGAACTTCCGTCAATATCCCAGGATCTTGAGCATCGACTTGTAGGTCTGCTCCTTGCTGAAGAGCTTGGTGGTATAGTCCCCGTCCGGTGTCTTGTCAATGATGATATGCTTGGGAGCGGGCTGGAGGCAGTGCTGGATGCCGCCATAGCCGGCTATTGACTCCTGGTAGGCTCCGGTGTGGAAGAAGCCGATGTACAGGGGCTCCGGGTCGTCAGGGGAGACCTTGGGAAGGAAGATGGCGTTGGCGTGCTCCTCGGCGTTGTAATAGTCCTGGCTGTCGCAGGTGAGGCCTCCGAGGAAGACTCTCTCGTAGGGCTGGTCCCACTTATTTATCGGCAGGAGGATGAATTTCTGCTTGATGCCCCAGATGTCGGGGAGAGTGGTCATGAAGGAACTGTCGACCATGTACCATTTCTCGCGGTCGTTCTGCTGCTTGACTCCGAGTATGGAGAATATGGTGGCTCCGCTCTCGCCTACGGTATAGGAACCGAACTCGGTGAAGATGTTGGGCTCCTCGACTCCTCGGGAGTTGCAGATGCTCTTGATCTGGGCCACCACCTCCTCAATCATGTACTCGTAGTCGTAGTCCATGCCCAGGGAGTTCTTGATCGGCAGGCCGCCGCCTATGTTCAGGGAATCGAGGGTAGGGCAGACAGCCTTGAGGTTGCAGTATACGTTGACACATTTGCCCAGCTCGTTCCAGTAGTAGGCGTTGTCCTTGATGCCGGTGTTGATGAAGAAGTGCAGCATCTTGAGACTGAACTTCTTGTTATGGCTGAGCTTCTCCTGATAGAAGGGCATGATGTCCTTGTAGCGGATACCCAGACGAGAGGTGTAGAACTCGAACTTGGGCTCCTCCTCGGCCGCGATACGTATACCGATGCGGGTGGGCTCGTTGATCACGGCGTCAAGCTGGTCCAGCTCGGGCATGTTGTCGAGGATGGGTATGGTGTTGTGCCAGCCGTTGTTGATGAACTGGGCGATGTTGGCGATGTAGGTGTCTTTCTTGTAACCGTTGCAGATGATGTAGAGGTCCTTGTCCACGATTTTACTGTCATACAGTGACTCTATCAGGTTGAAGTCGAAGGCCGATGATGTCTCTATGTGGATGTCGTTCTTCAGGGCCTCTTCCAGTACGAAGGAGAAGTGCGAACTCTTGGTACAGTAGCAGTAATGGTAGTCGCCCTGATAGTCCACCTTGGCCATGGCTACATTGAACATCCTCTTGGCCCGCTGTATCTGCGAAGATATTTTGGGCAGATACGATATCTTCAGCGGCGTGCCGTACTGTTCGATGACATCCATCATCGGAATATCGTGGAAATACAGAGCTCCGTCCTCTACACGGAATTCGTCCTGCGGAAACTCGAAGGACTGCTCAACCAAATCGATGTACTTGTTCTTCATGACGCTTAATGCAACTTAGTTACTTTTACCTCTTTTCATGCCATCCGGCTCACCCGGATTTTTCACACTGCAAATATATCCAACTATTTTTTATAAAAGCATTAAAAATTATAAATTTGCAGAAAAATGTAAATGCGTCAAAAGAGCCCGGCATATATCTATCTGATATTGACTTTCATGTCAATGATGCTTCTATTGGGCTCATGCAGTACTACGAAAGTCCTGACCGGAGACCAGACCCGCTTGAAAAGCAACGTCATAACTGTGGTCAATAAGAAGGAGCATCCGGAATATCAGGACTCCCAGCTGGACAATTATATCCGCCAGCAGGCCAATACCTATATTATAAAAACCAGAAGGGGAGGGTGGAATCCGTTTATATACGTCTACAACTGGACTAATGGAAAAGGCAAGGGGTGGGACAGATTTGTCACCCGCTTAGGGCAGGCGCCAGTGGTGTTTGATCCGGCTTTGATGGAGGACAGCCGGGATAATATCACCACGCATCTGAAAAATATCGGCTACTACAACTCCACGGTCGAGGCCAGGGCAGAGATAAAGGACAGACAGACCGTCGTAGACTATATGGTTACCCTCGGCAAGCAGTATCCAATTAAGGACATACAGTATCAGGTAGATGACCCTGCTCTTGCAGAAGTGGTGTACAGTGATACGGCAAACTCCCTGATAAAACGAGGAGCTCCGTTGTCAGAGGACCTGTTGGACAGGGAGACCGAGCGTTCAGCTGCCTATATCAAGAACAGGGGTTACTATGAGTTCTCTAAAAACTACTATTTTTTTGCAGCGGATACATTGTCGATAAAGGATTCCGCCCTGTTGAAGGTGTTTGTACGCAATTACACCCGCAATGAAACTCCTCAGGATGCCCGACGGCACAGGAAATTCTACTTCGGTGACGTATCTATACGTCCGGTATCCGACAACATCAGGTACAGGGTTTCTGTCGCCAAGAAGATTCCTCAGATACTGGATACCCTCAAATATGAGAATCTTACGATACTGTATGATTCCAAACGGAAGGTGCGTCCGTCCATCCTGTACAAGATGAACCGCATAGAACCGGGAGATGTCTACAGTGAGTTTATCGTCAACAACACCTACCAACGGTTCGCGAACATGCGTATTTACAACAACGTAAGTGTCGAACTCAATAAGACAGACACCAACGTGGTGGACTGTATGATAAGGCTGATACCTTCAAAGGCCCACGGCTACAAGATCAACCTTGAGGCTTCGACCAATTCGACCGGTCTGATAGGTATTTCTCCTACTTTGTCATATTATAACCGCAATATATTCAAAGGAGGGGAGTGGCTCTCGCTATCTGTTTCCGGCAATTTCCAGTTTTCTGTGGACAACTCGACACGGGCGACCGAATTCGGTGCCAGTGCCGGTCTCAGTTTCCCGACGTTCGTACTCCTGCCCGACAGGATGTTCAAGAACATCATTCCACGTACCGACTTGGATATCACGTACAATTTCCAACGTCGGCCGGAGTATACACGCAATATGATCGGAGCCAGTTTCGGCTGGAACTGGAGCAGCCAGTCCAACAAATATTATTTCAAAGTAGTTCCAGTCCAGTTCAATATAGTCAACCTGCCTGTTTACAGCGAGTCTTTTATGGAATCGCTTACCAATCCGTTCGTGCGCGAGGCCTACAAGAATCATTTTGAGTTCGGTCTCGGATTCGATATGCAGTACAGCAGTGATCCGAGCCTCAATCCCCAGAAGTCATTTTTCAAGGCAGACTTTCAATTCGACCTGGCAGGAAATCTGCTTTCCGCCTTTAACAATTTCATGCCGGTAGACAGTTCCGGTTTCCATACTATCTGGAATTCGCCTTACTCGCAGTTCGTAAGGGCGGAGCTGTCGCTGTCCTATACATGGAAATTCGGCAAGAACAATAAGCAGGCCCTGGCTGTAAGGGCTCTTGGAGGTGCCGGTTACGCTTACGGCAACTCGACCAAGATGCCTTTCGAGCGTCTGTTCTGGGCAGGAGGTTCAAACAGCCTGCGCGGCTGGACTGCAAGAAGCGTAGGTCCTGGCTCGTCCCAAATGGACCAGACATTCTCCATTCCCAACCAAACCGGCGATATGAGGCTTGAGGCCAACGTCGAGTACCGTTTTCCTCTGTTCTCTATCTTCCGTGGAGCCTTGTTCGTAGACTGGGGCAATGTCTGGAATATTGACCGTACCGGCCGCAACCATCAGTCCATGGAGGGCAGCGCGGAAGACGAGAGCGCGGAGCAGTCCTCGTATTTCTCTTTCAGGAATATGCTTACGACATCCGCTCTTAGCTGGGGTGCCGGCATCAGGCTGGACCTCAATTTCGTAGTCGTGCGTTTTGACTTGGGAATCAAACTGTACGACCCGGCTTCACAGCAGTGGCAGAATGCCCGCAACTGGCTCAGGCGCGGAGGATATGCCTTCCAGTTCGGAATCGGCTACCCGTTCTAGGATTCAGGGGTTTATTTCTTGTATTTTGGCCAGAGACGCTCCATTCGGGTGCGTATCTCATTTTCCCTCGGATTATTGCCTGGCTCGTAAAATACAGTTCCGGAAAGTCCGTCCGGAAGGAATTCCTGATCAGTGAAATTACCCTCGAAGTCGTGGGCATACTTGTAGTCCTTCGAATATCCGAGATCTTTCATGAGCCTGGTAGGGGCATTGCGAAGGTGGAGCGGGACGGGGGAGTTGTCACCCTTTTCCGCGAGGGCCATAGCTGCGTCAATGGCCATGTAGGCCGAGTTGCTCTTGACACAGGTGGCAAGGTAGATGGCACATTCAGAGAGGATTATGCGGGCCTCGGGCATCCCTATCTTGTGGACTGCGTCAAATGTGGCCTGAGCCAGCAGCAGCGCGTTGGGGTTGGCCAGTCCGATATCCTCCGAAGCCAGAATGAGCATCCTGCGGGCAATGAACAGGGGGTCCTCACCTCCGGCCAGCATACGGGCCATCCAGTAGACGGCTCCGTTGGGGTCAGAGCCCCGCATACTCTTGATAAAGGCGGAGATGATGTCATAGTGCATCTCGCCGTTCTTATCGTATATCGAGATGTTCTCCTGAAGCCGGTCGGCCACTACAGCATCGTCTATCACCACTTGCTCCTCAGGCGGGAATGAGTTTACGACTATCTCCAGTATATTCAGCAATTTACGTGCATCCCCTCCGGAAAATCTGAACAGCGCGTCCTTCTGCCTTACATCAATACTGCGAGTCCTAAGATACGGATCCTTGGTAAGCGCGCGTTCCAGCAGGGTTTCCAGATCCTTGACTTCCAACGGCTTCATGACAAATACCTGACACCGGGAGAGCAAAGGGGTGATTACCTCGAAGGACGGGTTCTCTGTAGTGGCGCCGATGAGGGTCACGGTGCCGGTCTCCACGGCTCCGAGCAGCGCGTCCTGCTGTGATTTGGAGAAACGGTGAATCTCGTCGATAAAAAGTATCGGCGAGCCTTTGGCGAATATGGAGTTGTCCTTGGCGCGGGCAAATACGTCGCGCAGTTCCTTGACTCCGGAACTGATGGCTGAGAGCGTGTAGAAGTCCCGCTTGAGTTCCTTGGAGACGATGTGCGCGAGCGTGGTCTTGCCGACACCCGGAGGGCCCCAGAGAATAAACGAGGAGATATTGCCGGACTCAATCATTTTCCGGAGCACCGCGCCGGCACCGACCAGATGTTCCTGGCCGACGAACTCCGCAAGAGAGTTGGGGCGCATCCGCTCAGGCAGCGGCATGGAAGGCATGGAGAAGAGGTCTGTCATATCCTATTTAACATAATAGGAATTGTGTGAAAACAACTGGTGCTCGATGGACTGGAGGAGACGCAGCTGGGCACGCGTCCTGACAAGGTTGTGTTCCGGATACTTCACCTTATAATATCTGTCACCGTCAATGTAGTCCATCAGGAACCTCAGGACCTGCTCGTATGTGATGTAACGGGCCGAGAACGGCAAATATTCGCGCTCTATGTCCGTCAGGAAATCCTCGGCCCCGGACAGATATCCGCGAAGAAAAGCATCGTACATCTTGCGGCTCATGGAAACTCTGTCCGGCTCCGGATCGTCCTCGGCACCGGTATTGGTATACGAGCGTATGGAGTCACCGAAATCATATAGGCACGGTGCTCTGAGGACTGTATCCAAATCCAGCACGCACAGGACGTTTCCGTCACGGTCAAAAAGCATATTGGCTATCTTGGTATCGTTGTGAGTAACTCTCAGCGGTATCTGACCGTCTTCTACAAGTTTGAAAAAATCAAGCATCTCGGAACGACGAGCCTCTATCTCTGAGATCAGATCCCGCACTTCGGCTGCACGGCCTGCCGGATCTTCCGCCAAAGTCTTGTCCCACTGCACGAAACGGTATTTGATATTGTGGAATCCAGGCAGCGTATCCACTAACTCACCTTCAAAATCAGCCAGCATTGCCTGAAACCTGCCTATGCCTCGTCCTCCGCACTCAGCCAGATACTCAGAGTCAGCTTTATCGTAACTAACAGATTCATCGATAAATACCGTTGCGCACCAATATTCTCCGTCACATTCATAGTAGAGCCTGCCGTCCTTTGCCGGCACTACGGTCAGGGCTTCCCGCATAGGATCTCCTCCCGCGTCTGCTATTTTCTTTTTCAAATGCTCGGTCACGGCCTTGATGTTGCTCATCATACCCGGAACATCTTTAAATATAGCAGTATTCTTGCGCTGCAGTATATACCTTATCGGACTGCCCGCTATCAAGACAGTATAAGTATCGTTGATAAAACCGTCTCCAAGGGCCTTGACCTCAGAAGGGACACCATCCATCCGGAACTGCCCGGCGATATCTATTAACCTGTTATTCTGATGCATATTACAACAATCTTAACAATGTGCCTGCGTCTGAGGCTATTCTTACGTCCACAGGTGTACTTGAGTTTAATACATCCGTTTCCTGAATTCCAAAATATTCAAAAGCATGTTTAGGGATATGGACTTTTATCTGCACTCTTTCATTTGAGAAATTGGCCGCGCACAGGTAAAGTCTGCCGCCTGATTTTCTCATAAAGACAAAGTGTCTGTCAGGATTGAAATATCCGGAAGCCGGATTCGCGTACTCCAGATCAAATGTATCTCCTTTATAGATTGCCGGTTCGGCTGTTTTCTTCATGAACTCGCGGTAAACCACATACAGAGCCTGCTCCTCGTAACCCAGATACTTCATCGGATCTCCGGCCTTGACGCCACGGAGCCAGTTGCGGACCTTTGGCAGCGAACAGAAATCGAATATCGAGGTCTTTTCCGGGCCTTCTCCCAGTTCCTGTCCGAAGTACAGCATGAACGGGGCCCTGTTGAAAAACAGCGACACGAACAGGGCGGCCAGCCCTCCGAACGGACTGCCGGCAAAGTAAGGCGATGATATGCGGTCCTCGTCATGATTCTCCAGGAAGTTGAGCATACGGTCCTGATAAGGCCCGATCTTCTGCCACTGGGCAGTGAGACTGCTGGCCGGAGCCTCTCCCCTTACGATTTTCTTAAGAGTATCATAGAACCCGCTCTTGTCATAGAGGTAGTCAAAATGTCCGTGATCAAAGTAACTGCGGTAATTGTCAGGCTGATAGGCCTCACCTATAAAGATGAGCTCCGGATATGACTTCTTGACCTCTGGAATGCACCAGTGCCAGAAATCCACGGGCACAAGCTCCACCATATCGCAGCGGAATCCCCCTACTCCCTTTGCCGCCCAGAATAGCAGGATGTCCCGCATCTTCTCCCAGGTATCCCGATTACTGTAATTGAGTTTGACAGTATCGCTCCAGTCTCCGTCATGGATACGGCCAGGATAGAAATTACGGTCCTCGAAAGGCCTTACAGTACCTTTATATGAAGGAGACACATGGTTGGGCACAAAGTCCAGGATAACCTCCATACCGGCCTCCTTGGTCCTGGAGACCAGAGCCTCGAACTCCTTCATCCGGCTGCCTTCCCGGGAAGCCAGATACGGATTGACGTCGTAGTAATCCGTTATTGCAAACGGAGAACCGGCACCCCCTTTTACTCCGTAATCACCCTGGACGGCGTGACGTATGACGCCCGTGTACCATATATGAGTCACATTGAGCTTCCTGATCCCGTCCAACACGGGAGCGGTGATGTCCTTGAACTTACCGGTACCGTTCTGTTCCAGAGTTCCTCCGGGGACATTGTCCATGTGCGTATTGCCGAACACCCTCGGCAGCAGCTGATAGATGATGAGTTTTCCTTTCATTAGTCTTCAGGTCTTTCCCAGTTGAGTATCTTGTAAAAATCGTAGTCAGAAGGGTAAGTGACGTACTTTTTGGCGGCTTCATAGTCGTCTGGTGTCAGATAATGAAGCATATACCTGAGTACATTCTGCACTTTTTCCCTGGATATGTCCACCGGACGCGGAGGAATCTTTCCTGTCTCCGGATCCTGCAGGTCCTTCAGGTACAAGGGGGTCACGATGCCCAGAGAGTTGATATACACCATGCAGCCGGTCTCTCCGGCCTTGAAGAGCTTCCATACCCCGAAGGCCATCTGCGAGCAGTAAGTGATGTCGAACGATACGGGAGTATGGCAGCGCACGTCATAGCCTATCTCGATGGGACGGGTCTTGACCTTCAGTCCCAGAGACTCCAGCTTGGCATCCAGCACTGTGCTGAACAGCTGGGCCTTGGATATCTTGCCGAGTTCAGGGTGGCCGTGCTCGTCATATGAAAACTGTACTCCGGTCGACACCAGCTCTTCATTGCTGAGTTGATAGAACACTCCCTCTGACACTATCACGCCCCCGTAAGATATGCCCATCAGCTTTCTCTTTATGATGGAAGACACAGCAAGACGCACTATCTTGTCTATCGTCAATTCGGTCTTGTTGAACATCTCCGGAATCACTATCATGGGATAATGGCAGGAAGCGCCTATACCTATCGCCAGATGACCGGCGCTTCGCCCCATAGCTGAAACCAAAAACCACGTACCGCTGGTACGGGCATCCTCGTAGACAATAGTCGCGACCCTCGTGCCTTCTGACTTTGCGGACTGGTAACCGAAAGTAGGCTGGTTGTTCGGCAACGGAAGGTCATTGTCTATAGTCTTGGGGACATGGATGTTCTGAATGGAGATACTGTGCGACCCCAGGTATTTGGTCACTCTGTTGGCAGTGGATGCAGTGTCGTCTCCGCCTATGGTGACCAGCAGTTTTACATTATTGTCCCTGAAAAAATTCAGGTCAAACCTCTTCTCGAAATCCTCATCCGAAGGTTTGTAACGGCTCATCATCAGATGCGATCCGCCCCGGTTGAATATGTCGTCAGCCAGGAAGAAATCTATGTCGATATAGGACGGTTTTCCGTTGAAAAGGCCCTTATACCCCTCATGCAGACCGATGACCCTGTATCCTTTCGATATGAAGGTCTTAGCTATAGTTCCTATAACTGTATTGATGCCGGGAGCCGGTCCTCCTCCCGCCAGGATTACAATTGACGGCTTCATAAGTCATTGTGTTTATTCATTACAAATTTAGTAATTTTTGACGGATTATTTTTTATATTTTTGCATTTGATATGGATTTTAAAGACAAAAAAGAGATTCAGAAGCGGATAGAGTTCCTCCGGCAGGAGCTGGAAAAGCACAACTACAGGTATTATGTGCTGAACGACCCACAGATATCTGATTTCGAATACGACGGGATGATGAGCGATTTGGCGTCGCTGGAGAAGATGTATCCGGAGTTCGCCTCCCCGGATTCCCCTACGGTGAAGGTCGGCAGCGACATTGCCGGAAAGACTCCGGGAACGAGAGAGTTCAGACAGTACCGCCACAGATACCCCATGCTGTCCCTAGGCAACACCTACAATATTGAAGAACTTCAGGACTTCGACCGCAGGGCGCGGGAAGGGGCCGGAAAGGATTTCAACTACAACTGCGAGCTCAAGTTCGACGGCACCGCGATATGCCTTACTTACTCTAAAGGCCGACTGTTAAGGGCACTTACCCGTGGTGACGGAACTGTCGGAGACGATGTGACAGACAATGTCCGCACCATATCCTCCATACCGGTTTATATCGGGGATGTCCCTTGGGATTTCGAAATAAGAGGCGAGATATACATGCCTTTCGCCTCATTCAACGCCCTGAACGAGGAGCGTCTGGACATAGGCGACCAGCCATTCGCCAACCCGCGCAATGCGGCCGCAGGCTCACTCAAGACCCTTGATCCAAAGGAAGTCAGCAGGCGCGGTCTGGAATGTGTCCTTTATCATATAATAGGTGACGGTCTGCCGTTCAGATACCATTCCGAGGCCCTTGAGTGGGCCGCCGGACACAATCTGCCCGTATCCGGATACTCCAGGCTGTGTCATGACATGGAGGAAGTGAGAGCCTATATCTCGGAATGGGACACCAGGCGCAAGACTCTTCCTTTTGCTACGGACGGAATAGTCATAAAGGTGGACGACCTTGCGCTCCAGACCAGACTGGGCTATACCGCCAAATCCCCGCGCTGGGCCACGGCATACAAGTTCAAGCCCGAGCAGGCCCTGACCCGACTGCTGTCCATAGACTATCAGGTAGGCCGAACCGGAGCTGTGACCCCCGTCGCCAACCTCGACCCGGTACCTCTTTCAGGCACGACAGTCAGGAGGGCATCCCTGCACAACGCCGACCAGATGGAACTGCTGGACGTCCACATAGGAGATTATGTCTATGTGGAAAAAGGCGGAGAGATTATCCCGAAGATTACTGGAGTAGAGTTATCAAAGCGCCCTGCCGACGCCGTAGAGCCTCACTTCCCTACCCTATGTCCTGACTGCGGCGCCCCGCTGGTCAAAGACGAGAGCGAGGCCAGACATTACTGCACCAACGAGGCCTGCCCGACCAGGGTCAAGGGAGCCTTTCTGCATTTTATATCCCGTAAGGCGATGAATATCAATGCCGGAGAAGCCACCATAGACCAATTGTACGACAAGGGTTACATCCGGGAACTTCCGGATCTTTACCGTCTGGGGACGGAACAGCTCCTTAGCCTTGACGGCTGGAAGGAGAAATCGGCCGGCAATTTTCTTGACAGTATATCCGCATCTCGTAATGTGCCGTTCAGCAGAGTACTCTTTGCACTGGGCATAAGACATATAGGCGAGACTACCGCCAAGACGCTGACTGCCCGTTTCGGCAATATCGAAGCCATGGAAAAAGCCTCCAGGGATGAATATCTGGAAGTGGAGGATATCGGTGAGGTGATTGCGGACTCGCTTGTGGAATATTTCGCAGATCAGGGACATCGTAGAATCATAGAGGAACTGCGCGGGTTCGGTCTGCAATTTGCAGACAACACCGCGCCCTCAAGGCTTTCAGACCGCCTGCAGGGATGTACCGTAGTAGTATCGGGGAATTTTTCCATTTCCAGGGATGAGATGAAGGCCCTGATAGCCGCGCACGGCGGCAAGAATACAGGCTCGGTTAGCGGAAAGACCACGTACCTGCTGGCAGGAGAGAAGGCCGGCCCTGAGAAACTCGCGAAAGCGGAGAAACTGGGTGTCAAAGTCATAACTGAAGAAGATTTTTACAGTATTATAAACTCATAAACCTTAGAAGCAATTATGATTCAAATCAGCAACAAAGTGTTCTATATCGGAACAAATGACCGCAAGAAGCATCTTTTCGAGAACAACTGGCCTCTGCCCAATGGAGTGGCCTACAATTCATATATCATAGCCGACGAGCATCCGGCCCTGATAGACACGATTGAGTACGGTTCTGACCCCGACTATCTGGCGCATATTGACAGCGCGCTGGGAGGACGGGATCTGGAATATATGATCGTCAACCACATGGAGCCCGATCACTCCAGCATGATAGGTGAGATCCTGCGCCGATATCCCAGAGTCAAGGTTGTGGCCAACTGCAAGACCTATAAGATAATGGAGAGCTACTACCCTCTTCCTCAGGACAATATCCATGAGATTAAGGAAGGGGATGTCCTTGATCTCGGTTATCACAAGCTGACATTTGTCATGGTCCCCTGGGTTCACTGGCCCGAGACCATGGTCACATATGACACTGTGGATCAGATACTCTTCTCGTGCGATGCATTCGGTTCCTTCGGTACTCTGGACGGAGGCATCTTCGACGACACAGCCAACTTCGGCTTCTATGAGGAGGACATGCTGCGTTACTACTCCAATATCGTGGGCAAGTGGAGCGGCATGGTACAGAAGGCCTTCAAAAAACTCGAAGGTGTCCCCGTCAGGATTATCTGTCCCTCGCACGGCCTCATCTGGAGGAAGGATCCCGGCAAGGTGCTGTCTCTTTATGACAAGTGGAGCAAATACGAGGCTGAGGACGGTTTCGTAATAGCATACGCCTCCATGTACGGCAACACAGAGAAATTCGCTGATGAGATAGCCCGTCAAATATCGGCTCTGGGTGTCAGGGACATCCGCGTATATGACGTGTCCAAGACCCATGTATCCTATCTGCTGACTGCCATCTGGAAATACAAGGGACTCGTGCTGGGAAGCTGCGCCTACAATACCGGCATGCACCCCATGATGGCCCTGCTTACCCATGAGATAAGCATATCCGCGCCTCAGAACAAGATACTCGGCATCTTCGGAGGCTCCAGTTGGAACGGAGCCGGAGCAAAGGCACTCAGGGAATTTGCTGAAAAGGCCAAAATGCCCGTAACCGGAGATCCCGTGGAATTCATGGGGCGTCCCTATCAGTCCGATTTCGACAGGATCGGTGACTTTGCCAAGAAACTAGTGGATGCGATGCGCGGATAACATAAGAAAACTTAAAGAATTCTTCCGCGACGACATCTGGAACATCAATACCTCGGACCTTGGCCGGGCAAAGGCCAAGGTCGTAAGGTATACCAGGATTATCATACTTACCGCCAAGAATTTCAGCCGCCAGAACGTAGGACAACAGGCCGTGGCCCTGAGTTTTTTCTCCACCATGGCTCTTGTTCCGTTTCTAGCCGTAGCATTCGCCATTTCCAACTACGCCGGTCTCGGCACCTATCTCAGAGAACTGATTTACGAGAACTTCGGCCGAGATACGATAGTTGACCACATACTGACATTTGCGGACAATATCATAGCCGCATCACAGCAGGGCATCTACGGGATTATCTCTTTTCTGATATTCCTCTGGATGGTGATATGGCTGATGTCCAGGGTAGAATGGTCGTTCAACCGTATATGGAAAGTGGAACGCAACCGGATACTCTGGAAGCGGGTGCTGGCATATGCGGTAACCATGACGGCCTCTCCTTTTATCATAATGGTGTTCCTGTCTGTGGCTCTTTCCATATCCGACGGTATCAACGCCATCGGACTAGAGATACCTCTCCTGAGCTCCATCAGCACTTTCCTGATATGGCTCTCGTTCTTTGTGTTTATGGTCATAGTCCTGACAGCAATGTACATTCTGATACCGAATGCCAAAGTGAGACTGTTGCCGGCATTTTCTGCGGCAGTCATCTCCTCTGTTGCGTTCACGACGGTGCAGTACCTCTATATGGAGACCCAGATGTTCGTATCCAGACTTAACGCCGTTTACGGCGTGTTCGCCGCCATACCGCTTTTCATGGTATGGCTCAATATCGGATGGTTCATTATCCTGCTTGGCTCGGAACTTTCCTATGTCTTCCAGAATGTGGATAACTATCCGTTGGAAGACTTGAGCTGAAAATATTTAAAGTATTGAATGACATGAATATGGAATTAACAAAAGGCTTCGTGGACTTTATAGACGACGCCAAAATTCATTCTCTGATCAACAACACCAGGGAAGATCCTGTTGTTTACAGGGCAATTTTAAAAAAATCCCTTTCAAAGCAGCCTCTTACAGTGGAGGAGACAGCTGCCCTTATAGCCGTTCAGTCTCCTGATGGCCTTCATGAGATATTCGAGACCGCCAGGGAACTGAAACGTTCCGTATACGGCAACCGCATAGTGCTCTTCGCCCCTTTATATATAGGTAATTACTGTATCAACGACTGCCAGTACTGCGGTTTTCGCCGCTCATTGCGCAGCACGGTACGTCACAGTCTGTCTGATGAAGAGCTTGTACGCGAGGTGCGCTCACTGGAGGACGAGGGTCACAAAAGGCTCATACTCGTCTACGGAGAGCATCCGAAATACACTCCCGAGTTCATCGCCCATACCGTGAAAATGACCTATGCCACCAAGTCCGGCAAGGGAGAGATACGCAGGGTAAACATCAATGCGGCCCCCCTGGATATCGAGGGATACAAGACAGTAAAGGCGGCCGGTATCGGTACTTTCCAGGTATTTCAGGAGACTTATCACAAAGAGACATATGCCAGATACCATCCAGGAAATACCCAGAAGAGCAACTATCTTTGGAGGCTCAATGCCATGGACCGCGCTTTTGAAGGCGGTATAGACGACATGGGCATCGGCGCTCTGTTCGGACTGTATGACTGGCGTTTCGAGGTTCTCGGACTGGTATCACACGCCATTCATCTTCAGACAACATACGGAGTAGGTCCCCACACCATCAGCTTCCCGAGAATTCAGCCGGCCAACGGCATGGAACTGGATCTGCCCTACAGGGTATCAGATCAGGATTTTAAGAAACTGGTGGCAATACTCAGGCTTGCAGTGCCTTATACAGGTCTGATCATGACAGCTCGCGAGTCACGTGCCATCCGCGATGAGGTCATGGAATTCGGAGTATCGCAGATAGATGCCGGAACCAAGCTGGAGATCGGAGGCTACAACAAGGAGCGCAAGGGTGACGAGCAGGCCCTGGATGAGGAACAGTTCCAGATAGGAGATACCCGCAATCTGGATGAGGTCATACGCTGGCTGCTTACCCGCGACTACATTCCCAGCTTCTGCACCGCCTGCTACCGCGTAGGCCGTACCGGAGAGCATTTCATGGAGTTCGCAATCCCGGGCTTCATTAAAAGATTCTGCACTAGAAATGCTCTTCTTACACTTGCCGAATATCTGGAAGACTACTCTTCGGACATGACAAAGGAAGAAGGTTATAAGCTGATAGACAGGGAATTGGCGAAAATGCCCGACGGGGACGAGAAGAATAGTTTGAAAGAAAGACTGAAAAAAATCCGCGAACAGGGTATCAGGGACATTCTCTATTAGTTTTTTGATTACTTTTGCAGAATGGATTTTACACAAAGCGATTACGAGCTGATTAATAAAGAATTTGAGGAGCTTCGCCTGGCCGCGCTCAAACGGTGCTCCTCACAGGAGGAGTATGACGGTGTCCTGAAGGCCTTTGACTTCGCCAATGAAGCTCATAAAGGTGTCCGGAGAAGGTCTGGGGAGCCGTACATCATCCATCCTATATCCGTGGCCAAAATCGTCGTGAACGAGATCGGCCTCGGATACAAGTCCATCGTAGCCGCCCTTCTGCACGATGTAGTGGAGGACACGGAATATACCGTGGACGACATCAAGCGTCTTTTCGGGGAGAAGATAGCCTCGCTGGTCGACGGCCTTACAAAGATAAAGGCCGCCATGGACACCGACGGAGGAGGCAATCTTCAAGCCGAGAATTTCAAGCGCATAATCCTCACCCTCAATGATGACGTGCGTGTAGTGCTTATAAAGCTGGCCGACCGGCTGCACAATATCCGTACGATTGATTCCATGCCCGACTACAAGAAGGACAAGATACTTAGCGAGACCATGTACCTTTTCGTGCCTCTGGCACACCGCCTCGGTTTATACAACATCAAGTCCGAAATGGAGAATATATGGCTCAAGACCAGGAATCCAAAGGCATACAACGACATAGTCTCCAGAATCGACGGAGTGATAAAGGAAAAGGGTGAGGCCATGGACAAGTTCATCCAGCCTGTGGCGGATGCCCTGCAGAACGCCGGCTATACTTTTGAGATTACCAAGAGGACCAAGACTCCATATTCAGTCTGGCACAAGATGCAGGAAAAACATGTGGAGTTCGAGGATATCTACGACATCTACGGTATCCGTATCATATTCACTCCCAAGCCTGACGAGGACGAGAGGACACAGTGCTGGTACATCTACTCACTGGTGTCGGGCATATATACATCCAAGACGGACCGTATACGCGACTGGGTGACACGCCCCAAGAGCAACGGATACGAGGCCCTGCACTGCACGGTCATGAGCAACGGCGGCGGATGGGTTGAGGTTCAGATCCGCAGCGAGAGGATGAACGAGATTGCAGAGAAAGGCATAGCCGCGCACTGGAGCTATAAGCAGAAAGGCGAGGAGACCAACTCTGAAAAAGAGATGGACCGCTGGCTGGACATGGTCCGGGAAGTATTGGAGAACCCGGATTCAAATGCCTTGAAATTCCTGGATAAATTCCATGACACTCTGCTCGATCAGGAAATATACGTTTTTACTCCTAAAGGGGAATCCAAGTCCCTTCCAAAAGGATCCACAGCTCTGGATTTCGCTTACAGCATTCACTCTCAGATAGGTAACAAGGCCATTGCGGCCAAAATCAATTTCAAGTTGTCTCCTCTGTCCAAAGTTCTCAGGAATGGCGACCAGGTGGAGATCATAACTGCGGAATCACAGAAACCTCAGCCTGAATGGCTGGATTTCCTCAGGACATCCAGAGCCAGGAACTATGTTTACGAAGCTCTTAAAGACGACGTGGATGACAGCATTAAAAGCGGCCGCCAGATACTCGAAAAAGAACTTGGGGGATATGGCGTCAAACTTCAGAGCAATGTGTTGAAGAAGCTCCTCCGGGAATATTCCGTAAATACAAAGGAGGAACTTTACAATAAGATATCAACCGGGGTTATCTCACTCAAGGATCTGGACAAAGTGCTGCGTAAGAACACTGAGAATAAAAATGTCATCTACTGGACACTGAAGCTTTTCAGAAGCAATAAGAAAAGCAGCACGGAAGACAGCGGGGACGAGGAGGAAAACGAGAACGACGAGATGACCAACGCCGAGATAAGAGACCGAATCATCAAGAACCAGCTGGACAAGAACAGGGATCTGATACTGGACGGAGAAGGCAAGGGCGAGGGCAAGAATCCGGACGCTCCCGTGACATACCGCATAGCGGACTGCTGCTACCCCATCCCCGGTGACACCATAGTCGGTTTTATCAACGACAGCGGAGAGGTCGTAGTTCATAAAAAGACCTGCCCCGAAGCCGTCAATCTCGCATCCATTCACGGAGACAGAATCGTCAACGCCAAATGGAGCAAGAATACAGTAGCCTCTTTCCTTGCCCGTATCAAGATTTTCGGCACCGACAGGCTTGGCATACTCAATGAGCTTACAAAAGTAACGACACTCGTACTCAACATCAATATGCGGAAAGTGTACATAGCCACGCACGACAGTATCTTCGAAGGATATATAGACTGCTATGTCCGCAGTACGGAAGACCTGGACAACCTAATGGCACACATCCGGAAGATCAAGGGAGTGGAAAGTGTTAACAGAGTAGATATCAAAGACAACAAATAATTGAGATGAAACATAGGAACCTGCTGAACTCCATAGTAGTTATCGGAATATTCGCATCCATAATATTTTCAAAATCATGTGCGAATACATCCACACCTCCGGAAGGCGGTCCGAAAGACACGATACCACCGGTGATTGTAGAGGTTGTGCCGGCCAACAATGCGCTGAACCATCCCAGAGACAAACGGCACAGTTCCGTGTCATTTGAGTTCAACGAGTATGTAGCCCTTAACAATCCGAACTCATACCTTTTCCTGTCTCCCCCGCAGACAAAGCCGCCCACAGCCAAAATTAAAGGCAAACGCGTAGTTGTGTCATTCGAGGAGCCGCTGGATTCCAACAAGACCTACTCCCTTTCTCTCGGAGAGGCCATAAAGGACAACAACGAGGGCAATCCGTTCCCTCCGTATACCCACAGTTTTTCCACAGGGAGCCATATCGATTCGCTTTTTGTCTCCGGCAACATAGTTGAGTCGTCCACTATGCTTCCCATGTCGAATATTACAGTTCTCTTCCATACCGATCCCTCAGACTCTGCCATATTCAAAGTGTTGCCGAAAGCAGCTGCCAAGAGCGATCTTTGGGGTTATTTCACAGTACGCAACCTTCCTGCAGATACTGTGTATAGAGTATTCGCCATTGAGGACCTGAACAATAACTGTCTCTATGATCCAGATCAGGAAAGAGTGGCCTTTCTGGATACACTGGTCCTGCCCTCACACGTGATGAGGGACAGTCTGCCGGAGCTCTTCCCGCTCAACATGACCGATACGGCTGCCTGCCTGTCAAGACCGGCCCAGCTTTCCCTGTCCATGTTCAAGGAAGTCTCCCAGAGACAGATCCTCCGTGCAAAAGAAAGAGTATCGAGAAGGCAGATGTACCTCAAATTCTCAGCTCCGTACCCTCAGATAGACTCAATTATTATAAACGGAATTCCCGGTGACAAGCTGATTACGGAATATAACTATTACCGGGACAGTATTGTAATATGGATCAATGACCAGGGACCCGTACCCGACACGCTGCAAATGCGCCTGTCATATATGAAGACGGATGATTCCCTCAATATTCTGGTTCCACAGACAGATACCATCAGGATGATACGCCCCAAGGCAAAGATGGTGGAGAACCGCTGGGGGGAAATGGTGGAGGAAGCGGATACTCTTGCTGCCTACGAGGTGGATGCCACGCCTGAGAACATTGAT
>DVHR01000052.1 GCA_018711925.1 Candidatus Coprenecus pullicola | reverse complement strand
TAGAGGTGCAAAGCACGGTCGACGAACTGAAAGACGGGACTGACGCCCTGTTGGAATATGTACTGGAACTGGCAAAATAAAATGCACTCACAGCACCTCCGCAAGATACCGCCGCGTGACAGAGCGCGGCTCGGACATCACTCCGGAGGATACCCCGCTGTAAAGCAGCTCGCCGCCTGAGCCGCCGCCGTAGGGACCGAGCTCGATGAGCCAGTCGGCGGACTTAATCAGACCGCTTAGGTCCAAACTGAACTTTACAGCTATAACTTTACATCTATGACAGGGTCTTTGTGTATAAACATCACCATATATATTGGGGCGTAAGTTACCTTATCCTTCTGAGTATAATTATCATTACATAGCACAACGGACTCAGGAATATTATACTCGCTACAATCAAGAATATTATTCAGTGCACGATGCCGGGCATAATCCTTGCCGGATTTTACTTCGATTGGGAAGACCTCCCCGTTATATTCAACAACAAAATCCACCTCTCCCATCTTCTTGCTATTGTAGTAGTATAACTTGCTAAACCCGTGAGCAAGCAGTTCTTGTGCCACTACATTCTCGTATATCGAACCATAATTGACAGCATCAGATTTTGAATTCATTGCGGCATCGTGTGAGAATCACTGCACCGCAGACCGACCGGAAATATCCGCGGGACTGTGACAGTCAGGAAAATGATGGATAAAAATGAGAAAGAGCCTCTCATGGGACTCGAACCCACGACCTGCTCATTACGAATGAGCTGCTCTACCAGCTGAGCTAAAGAGGCTTTTTGAGCGTGCAAATATAGAAAATAATTCTAATTTTGCGAAATTAATTAGAAATGTGTGTATGTCATTCAGTGAATATGAAATCGTGATAATAGGAGGAGGGGCTGCAGGTCTGATGGCGGCGACGGAGGCTGTAGGTAAAAACTGCCGTGTGGCAGTAATAGAGAAGAACAGTCAATGCGGCAGGAAGATGCTGATAACAGGCAAGGGAAGATGCAATATCACGAACAGCCGCAAGTGGGACGAGTTCAAGGAACATATTCATCCTGATTCAGGTTTTTTCCGGCCGTCATTCATGGCTTTTTCCAACTCCGATACGGTCAGTCTGCTCAATAAGCTGGGCCTGAGGACTGTTGAGGAACGGGGTATGAGGATATTTCCGCTTTCCGGCCGGAGTGCGGACGTACGCGATACACTTGTGTCATATCTCCGTAAGTCCGGAAATGTGGACTTGTGTTGCAATTCAGAAGTCCTGTCGGTATCCCGCAGTCAGAACGGATTTGATGTTGCGGTACTTAGACTCGAGGATAAAATGACAGTGGACCGGATCCGGGCAGGGAAGGTGATAGTCGCTACGGGCGGACTGTCATATCCGCTTACAGGCTCAACCGGGGACGGTTATAAATTCGCATCCAAATTAGGCCATACGATAGTCCCGACTATGCCGTCATTGACAGCCCTTGTTCCGTACAACTACAATTTCGGCCTTGCCGGTCTGACACTCCGCAATGTCTCCCTGACGCTGGAAGTCGACGGTGGTCAGGTGCAGCAGGAGTTCGGTGAGCTGACTTTTACGATGGGCGGCCTGGAGGGGGCTCTTGGTTTCAGGGTCAGCCGTAAGGCGGTACATGCTCTTGAGGCTGGCCGTAGGGTAGAGGCTGTGGTAGATTTGAAACCGGCTGTCTCCGAGACTGAGCTCAGGGACCGGATCCAGAGAGAGTATCGGAAAGATATGAGGCTGTCCAGATATCTCGGGCAGCTTCTTCCACTGCAGGCTGTCAAGCCTTTTATGGATGCGGCCCCGTCTTTGACAGTGGGCAGTCTTCCGGTGCGTCTCAAGCACTGGCGTTTTCCGATCAGGAGCTATGTGGATTACAGCAGGGCGGTGGTCACATCAGGAGGAGTCAGCCTTAAAGAGATTTCCCGCAAGACGATGGAGTCCAAGATTGTTCCAGGACTGTATTTTGCAGGAGAAGTAATGGATCTGGACGGAGATACCGGAGGATATAATCTTCAGATAGCATTTTCTACAGCCGTGGCTGCTGTCAGGTCGGCCATGGCTAGTGAATGATGATGCTTATGTCTCTTTCCACTCCGAAGGCCAGGATGAGCCGGCTGTCTTTCTGAACGGGGACGGCGTCAGATAACTCAAAAGCCAGAAAGTCGCCTGTCCTCAGGGAGCAGTAACGGCTTATCTCTGCGAATCTACGGTACAGTCCGTCCTTGTCAGGTGTGCTGGAGACAGAGACTTTTGTGATACCGTTGACCATTATTCTTACCGGTCTCTGCCCGGAGATGAAACCTTCCAGTCTGTCTGCCGGCAGCAGGTCATACGGTATGACAGTGGAGTAGTCCAGGGCGTTCTTAACGAAGACACGGTCTTCCGGCAGTACAGCCTCCTCATGCAGGCATGGCTTTATAATCAGACCGCAGGTAAACGGTCCGAGATACCGGTCAGCGAACTTTGCAGCAACGGACTTGCCGGACCGTTCCGACCTTATGCACAGGATAGGAACGGCCGAGATGCTGTCAATGTAATCCGGGATGTAAAAGTCGGTCAGAGCCCTAATCATGGTAGAGTCTGACCGGAAATAGAAACTGCCGTTCCTGTATGGAGAGACGAGTATGTTCACCGTGAGGATGACTTGATCTTGATCTCTGTAAGTACTTTCTTGGTGTCCAGAGTAAAGTCACCGTTCATCATCCATGAGTAATAGCTCGGCTCCTTTTTCAGGACTTCCTCCACAGGCTTTCCCTTATGCTTGCCGAAGTTGAATACCGGCACGTCATTGTCGTTGTAGATGATGCGTCCGGCGTAGTCGGCGAATCTGGTCTTGGACGAGAATTCCGACAGGAAGGCGATATCGTTTTGCAGAGTGTCCTGATATTTGTCCAGCTGGGCCTGTAGAATCTCGTAAGTAGCCATCGTATCCGCCTCTGCTGAGTGGGCGTTGTTGAGGTCCTTGTGGCAGTAGAACTTGTATGCCGCCGATAGGGTTCTCTGCTCCATCTTGTGGAAAATATTCTGTACGTCTACGAGCTTTCTCTTGCGGAAATCGAAATCAACTCCAGCGCGCAGGAACTCCTCGTATAGCACCGGTATGTCAAACTTGTTGGAATTGTATCCGGCTATATCGCAGCCTTCCATCCATTTTGCCAGGGACTTGGCGATCTGGTTGAATGTAGGGCAGTCCTTTACGTCCTCATCGTGTATGCCGTGAATCTTCGTGGACTCCTCGGAGATATGTATGGTAGGGTTGAGCCTGCGGGTCTTTACTTCAGTGGTGCCGTCAGGCATTACTTTAACCATGGATATCTCGACAATCCGGTCAGTGGCCACATTGAGCCCTGTGCTCTCTATGTCGAAGAATATAATAGGGTTTTTAAGATTGAGTCTCATTGTCTGAAATTAGTTGGGTATACGGATTGGCATCAGGAGCGAGCAGATGTCCTCGTCAGGGTTGTGGTCCTCGGCTGCTACTATCAGGGCGGCCCTTGCAGGGTCTGCCAGTTCGAAGCATATCTCGTCATACGGCAGGTTGGAGAGTATCTCGATAAGGAATGTGGACTTGAATCCTATGTCCATGGGCTCTCCGTCGTACTGGCATGGCAGAGTCTCGTGCGCTGATATTGAGAATCCGGTGTCCTGTGCAGATATGGTCAGGCTGTTGAAGGACAGTGAGAACTTCATGCTGGAAGTGGCCTGATTGGAACAAACCGAAACACGTTTGGCGGCGTTGAGAAGAGTCATTCTTCCTATAATCATCTTGTTCTGGTTATTCTTTGGAATGACGGTCCTGTATGCCGGATATGTGCCGTCAACAAGCCGCCCGATCATCACGTAGCCGTCAAACTCGAAGTGAGCGTTCTTCCCGTCAAATGTCACTGTGACGTCACTGTCGGACTTTGACAGCAGTCCGCGGAGTATGGCCGCAGGCTTCTTGGGCAGGATGAATGAGGACCTGTTTTCGGACTTTATGTCGGTCCTGGTGTAGCACACCAATTTGTGGGAGTCGGATGCGACTATGGATGTGGATTCCGGCGACAGGTCGAAAAACACACCGTTCATCACCGGCCGGAGAACTTCGTCTGCCGTAGCATAGAGTGTGTATCCGAGTCCGAAGGAAAGGGACTCCGCGGATATCTTTACTGTAACGGCAGTCCCGTCCATGGCCGGCAGTTCCGGGTAGTAGTCAGCCGGGAAGAACGGAATCTTCTGTGCGCCGGTGGCCCAGCTTATCTGCATGGTGCTGTTGTCCTCGAGTGTCTTGAACTCTATGGGCATGTCAGGGAACTCCTTTAGGGAGTCAGTGAGAATCTTCGCCGGGACAGCCGCGGCGCCTTCCTCCCTGACTTCGTCAACCGGAATGGATGTCTTTAATGTGGTTTCTGAATCCGATGCGGTCACTTCCAGGGAGCTGCCCCTGAGGACAAAAAGGAAATTGTCCAGGATGGGGGTAGTGGTCTTGTTGGAAATCACTCTCAGTCCGGAAAGCAGGCCGTGGAGAAGTTCTGTACTCGATATTGTAAAATTCATCAGTGTGGGATTTTGTTCTTTTTAAGGACACAAATGTATAAAAAATTTGGCATATAATTTGAGTTAATTGTAAACAAAACCCAAAAAAAATTGACAGAATATGAGAAAGAAAAATTGGCTGATAGTGCTGGCTGCCGTAATAGCCGGCGGACTTGCCGGTTACTTTACTGTCAAAGTGACTGGCTCTGATAAAGGACAGCAGACTTATGTATACGATCCTGGCAGTACGGGAGCAGTCGTGAGAAATGTAAGCATATCCGGGGATTATCCGGATTTCACATATGCGGCGGAGTCTTCGGTCAACGCCGTGGTATATGTAAAGGTAGTCAAGAGAAGCGAGCAGCCTCAGGGGCCCTCTTCCCTGTTTGAGTACTTTTTCGGATTCGGTGACTCCATGCCCCGTGAGCAGATCGGCACCGGCTCGGGCGTGATTATATCCGAGGATGGTCTCATAGTGACGAACAATCACGTCGTATCTGGCGCCACTGAGATAGAAGTGACGATAGGTGACAAAAAGACATTCAAGGCGGATATTATAGGTACGGATCCGGCTACGGACGTGGCCTTGTTGAAGATAGACGCCAAGGGACTGCCCACCATACCGATGGGAAACTCGGACGAACTCAGGCTGGGTGAGTGGGTGCTTGCCATTGGCAGTCCGTACGGGTTGACATCTACCATAACTGCCGGTATAGTGAGCGCGAAGGGGCGTTCGATGCCCAATTACTCAGGAGAGTTCAAGATCGAGTCGTTTATCCAGACTGATGCGGCGGTCAATCCCGGCAACAGTGGCGGGGCGCTAGTCAACATCAAGGGAGAATTGGTCGGTATCAATACTGCCATTATCTCGCAGACAGGCTCTTATGCAGGGTATTCCTTTGCGGTGCCGGTCAATATCGTAAAGAAGATAGTGTCGGATTTTAAGGAATACGGCTCCGTTCAGCGCGCCATGCTCGGCATCAGCATGATAAATAATAATGAAACTTTGAAAGAGAAAATGAAACTTTCCACGACCGAGGGCGTATATATAGCTGAGGTAGTGAAAGGCGGTGCTGCGGAGGCTGCCGGAATCGAGGAGGGGGATATTCTTCTGTCCATAGACGGGGCAGAGGTGTCAAAGAGTACGGCGGTGCAGGAGATTATCAATGCCCATCGTCCCGGAGACAAGATTAAGGTTGAGGTAAGAAGAGGTGACAAGACCATGAGTATGGATGTGACCCTTATCGGCAAGGACACTCAGGAGATGAACGCCTACAACCGTCAGGGAAATGTCAATCTCTTCGGAGCGCAGTTGGTTCCTGCACCGAAGGAGGAGCTGGATAAGCTTGGACTTGAGGCAGGAGTTAAGATAGCGTCTGTAGAGAAAGGCAAGATACGTGACGCGGGTATTAAGGAGGGATTCATTATCACCTATATTAATAATACTCCGGTCTCATCGCCTCAGGATGTGGCGGCCGAGGTCAAGAGATCCAGAAGATCTCTGCTGATAGAGGGCTTTTATCCGGACGGCAACCTCTACTACTATGGAATAGGTTTATAAAATATAATGAGACAACTTAAGATTACAAAATCGATTACCAACCGTGAGAGCGCCTCTCTCGACAAGTATCTCCAGGAGATAGGCAGGGAGGAGCTCATCGGGGTTGATGAGGAAGTGGAGTTGGCGCAGAGAATCCGCAAGGGCGACCAGAAAGCCCTTGAGAAACTGACGAAGGCCAATCTCCGCTTCGTCGTTTCTGTTGCGAAACAGTATCAGAATCAGGGTCTGAGTCTTCCGGACCTTATCAATGAGGGAAATCTCGGACTCATCAAGGCCGCCGAGAAGTTTGACGAGACCCGTGGCTTCAAGTTCATCTCCTACGCTGTGTGGTGGATACGTCAGTCAATACTGCAGGCTCTGGCCGAGCAGTCCAGGATAGTCCGTCTTCCGCTCAACCAGGTCGGTTCCCTGAACAAGATCAACAAGGCCCTGCAGAAGTTCGAGCAGGACAACGAGAGGATGCCTTCGCCAGACGAGCTGGCGGAGATACTGGATATCCCCAGGGACAAGATTGCCGATACGCTCAGAGTCTCCGGACGTCATGTGTCTGTTGACGCCCCGTTTGTTGACGGTGAGGACAACAGTCTGCTGGACGTGCTGGTCAACAACGACTCGCCCAACGCCGACAAGGGACTGGTCAACGAGTCGCTCAACAAGGAGATAGAGAGAGCCCTCTCCACACTTACTGAGAGGGAGAGGGATATCGTGAAGGACTTTTTCGGTATCGGTACCCAGGAGATGACCCTGGAGGAGATCGGAGAGAAGTTCGGTCTTACCCGTGAAAGGGTGCGTCAGATCAAGGAGAAGGCCATCCGCCGTCTCAGACACAGCAACCGCAGTAAGCTGCTCAAGAGCTATCTCGGATAATCAGGATACAGACACACAGAACACTATCAATAAATATGAAGAAAGTATTAACAGCAACCGCAATATTTGCAACCGCGCTTATGATGACATCGTGCAACAGTAAGAATCCGCTTCTGGAAGAGTGGAACACCCCTTTCGGGATAGCTCCATTCTCCGAGATCAGGGCGGAACATTATAAACCGGCAGTTCTCAAGGCCATTGAGGAACACAACAAGGAGATAGACGCCATAGTGGCCAATCCCGAAGCTCCTACATTTGAGAACACCATTGTCGCTCTGGACAACTCAGGAGAACTGTTTGACAGGATATATGCCGTATTCTCCAACGGAGCCTCCATCAACGCCACTCCCGAGATCATGGCTCTGGAAACAGAGCTCGCTCCGATAGTCAGCGACCATTTCAACAGCATATCCATGAACGAGGCTCTGTTCGCGCGTATAAAGACCCTGTACGATGACAGGGACAATCTCGGTCTGGAACCGGACCAGATGCGTCTGCTCACAGAGACTTACAAGAGTTACGAGAGAGCCGGTGCGACTCTTCCCGCGGACAGGAAGGAGGAGTTGAAGAAGATAAACTCCCGTATCTCCGAGCTTCAGCTGCTTTTCGAGCAGAATGTGCTCAAAGAGACAGCAGACTTTACTCTGGTCGTGGAGAATGAGCAGGATCTCGCAGGTCTTCCCAAGGCGGCTGTGGACGCCGCCGCGCGTCGTGCCGAAGAGAAAGGTATGGGTGGCTGGTGGGTTTTCGGCCTGGATAATGCCAGTATGATGCCCTTCCTGCAGTTCGACGGTAACCGTGAGTTGAGGACGAAGCTTCTCAACGGTTATCTTAGCCGCGGGAACAATGACAACGCCAACGACAACAAGGCCATAGTCATAGAGCTGGTCAATCTGAGCAACCGCAAGGCCAAGATCATGGGCTATGACAATTATGCCCAGTATGTCCTGGAGGACAGAATGGCCAAGACTCCGGAGGCTGTGTACGCGCTTCTGGACCAGCTTTGGACTCCGGCTCTCAACTCAGCGCGTAAGGAACTCGCGGACATGGAGCCAATAGCCAGGGCCGAGGGTGTGAAAGATGCTCTTACCGCCGCTGACTGGAGATATTATTTCGAGAAGGCAAAGACTCAGAAATTCAATTTCTCCGAGGATGAGCTCAAGCCTTATTTCCAGTTCGAGAATGTCCGCGAGGGCATCTTCTATGTAGCGAACAGGCTTTACGGTATAACATTCACTCCTCTGAACAACGTGCCAGTTCCCGATCCCGAGGCTCAGGCCTTCCTGTGTAAGGATGCGGACGGAACGACACTGGGTGTGATATTCATGGATATGTTTGCCCGTCCCGGTCTTAAGAGAGGCGGAGCATGGTGTACAGGATATCGTGAGCAGTGTTACGAGAACGGGGAGAGAGTCATCCCAATAGTGTCGATTGTGGGCAATTTTACCCGTGGTCATGGAGACACACCCGCGCTTCTCAGCCCGGATGAGACCGAGACATTCTTCCACGAGTTCGGACACGCCCTGCAGTCACTGTTGCAGGATGTGAGATATAAGGGCAATGCCCCGATGACGAGGGATTTCGTGGAACTGCCCTCGCAGATCAACGAGCACTGGGCATTCGAGCCGGAGGTCTTGAAGGTGTACGCAAAGCATTATCAGACCGGAGAGGTGATTCCCCAGGAACTGGTGGACAAGCTCGACAAGTCCGGTAAGTACGGTCAGGGTTTCGCCACTACCGAGTATCTGGCTGCGTCCCTGCTTGATATGGATTATTTTATCATGAACGATGTTCCTGCAGATCTGGATGTCAATGAATTTGAGGCCAGGACTCTAGGTGACAGGGGACTGCTTCCGCAGATACCTCCCCGCTATCGCTCTACTTACTTCGCGCACGTTTTCGGAGGCGGATATACCGTAGGCTATTACAGCTATATCTGGGCCGAAGTGCTGGATGCCGATGCATATCAGGCTTTCAAGGAGACCGGTGATATCTTCAATCCGGAGGTGGCCCGCAAGTTCCGCGAGGATATACTGGAAAAGGGCGGTGAGGATGACGCCATGACTCTGTATGTCAATTTCCGCGGTCAGGAGCCGTCAATCGAGCCCCTGCTTGAGAACAGAGGTCTTAAATAGTATAGCTCATAATTTATGAATCAGGAAATATTTATCCAAGATAAGGTTAAGAATGCGCTGGAAGCCCTATACGGGGCTTCTGGCGTTAATGTCCCCCTGCAGCTTCAGGCTACCAGGAAGGAGTTTGAGGGCGATATCACACTGGTGGTCTTTCCGCTGTTGAAGACCAGCCGCAAGGCTCCCGAGGCCACTGCTCAGGAGATAGGGGAGTGGCTTAAGACCAATGTCCCCGAAGTGGAAAGCTTCAATGTGGTCAAGGGCTTTCTGAATATAAAGTTCTCCGCGTCTTTCTGGAAGGAGGTATATGCCTCCATAGCGGCGGACAAGGATTTCGGCCGTCTGCCGGCCTCTGGCAAGACAGTTATGGTGGAATATTCCTCGCCGAATACCAACAAACCGTTGCATCTGGGACATATCCGCAATATTCTTCTGGGATGGTCTGTGTCGAGGTTGCTTGAGGAGAACGGCCATAAGGTAATCAAGACCAATATCGTAAATGACCGCGGTATCCATATCTGCAAGTCCATGATAGCATGGAAGAAGGCTGGCAACGGAGTTACCCCGGAGTCTTCCGGCAAGAAAGGAGACCATCTGGTCGGGGATTTTTATGTGAAGTTCAACGACCTCTATAAGGCAGAGGTGGCGGAGCTTGAGGCGAAAGGGATGAGCAAGGAGGAGGCCGAGGAAAAGGCTCCGATACTCCAGGAGGCCCGTCAGATGCTGGTCAAATGGGAACAGGGCGACAAGGAGACCGTAGACCTGTGGAAGATGATGAACTCATGGGTCTATGCCGGTTTTGACGAGACATACAAGGCTCTTGGAGTGTCATTTGACAGGATCTATTACGAGTCCCAGACATATCTGCACGGCAAGTCGCTGGTGGAGGACGGTCTGCGCAAGGGAGTCTTCGAGCGCATGGAGGACGGCTCGGTATGGTGCGACCTGACAGCCGATGGACTGGACCGCAAGCTTGTATTGCGTAAGGACGGCACATCAGTGTATATCACCCAGGATCTGGGTACGGCCGTGGAAAGATTTACCGAGTACAATCTGGACGAACATGTCTATGTGGTGGGCAACGAGCAGAACTACCATTTCCAGGTACTCAAGCTGATACTCAAGAAGCTGGGCTTCGCGTGGGCGGACCATATCTATCACCTGTCCTACGGTATGGTGGAGCTTCCGGAAGGCAAGATGAAGTCTCGCGAAGGTACTGTCGTGGATGCGGACGACCTGCTGGAGAAGATGTACAATACAGCCAAGGAGACATCTTTGGAGTTGGGTAAGTTGGCGGATATGAGTTCCGGGGAGCAGGATGAGCTCTTCAGGACTCTGAGCCTGGGCGCGTTGAAGTATTTTATCATCAAGGTGGACCCCAGGAAGACCATGCTTTTCAATCCAAAGGAGTCCATCGATTTCAACGGCAATACGGGTCCTTTCATCCAGTATACCCATGCCCGTATCCGCTCCATCCTGCGCAAGGCGGCGGAGGCCGGATATGTGCCTTCAGTGCCGGAAGACGTGAATTTTAACGAGAAGGAGATAAGCATCATCAAGCTGCTCAACCAGTATCCTCAGAAAGTGGCCGAGGCCGGGGCGGCCCTGTCACCGGCCCTGATAGCCAATTATGCCTACGATCTGGCCAAGGAGTTCAACCAGTACTATCATGATGTGTCCATTCTGAAAGAGGAGAATCCGGCGCTGAGGGATGCAAGGCTGTCTCTTATAGGCACTATCGCTGCCGTTCTGGTCAAGGCAATGGATATTCTTGGTATACGTCTTCCAGAGAGGATGTAGCCTATGTGTACGGACACAGGGCAGGCATATATGTTCCCCACTTCCGTCAAGGAGGTGGAGCGTCTCGGCTGGGATTTTATAGACGTCATATTGTTCTCGGGAGATGCATTTATAGACCATCCCTCTTCCGGAACGGCTATGATAGCCAGAGTGCTGCAGCGGGAGGGCTACCGGGTGGCTGTCGTCCCTCAGCCCAACTGGCAGGATGACCTGCGGGACTTCCGTAAACTGGGAGTCCCGCGCCTGTTTTTTGGTGTCAACTCAGGCGCCATGGACTCAATGGTCAATCATTATACGGCGGCCAGGCGCCTGCGCAGTGACGATGCATATACTCCCGGAGGCCGTGCCGGTCACCGTCCTGATTATGCCGTGACCGTCTATACCCGCATACTCAAGCGTCTTTATCCGCATGTCCCGGTAGTCATAGGCGGCATAGAGGCCTCGCTAAGAAGGCTGGCCCATTACGACTACTGGCAGGACCGGCTGTTTCCATCAGTCCTGGTGGACAGCGGGGCGGACTGTCTCATCTACGGTATGGGCGAGCGTTCCGTAGTGGCCGTGGCCCGGGCTCTGGAGAGCGGACAGGGCCTTGGAGACATCCCGCAGACGGCGTATTTTGTCAAAGGGAGGGCGGAGCATTTGCCGGAAGGCAGTGTACTCCTTCATTCATTTGAGCGCGTAAAGGCGGATCCGGATGCATTTATAGATAATTTCAATGTAGAGGAGAAAGAGGCCAACCGGCTTCACGCCTCTACGCTCATCGAACCCTACGGGGACGGATACGTGCGGGTCAATCCTCCGTTCCCGCCTGAGACAGAGGAGGAGATGGACTCTTATTACAGCCTGCCCTTCACCAAACAGCCCCATCCGCGTTACAAGGGCAAGGAGATACCGGCCTATGAGATGATAAAGAATTCCCTGACCATTCACCGGGGCTGTTTCGGAGGATGCAGTTTCTGCACTATCGCGGCGCATCAGGGCAAGTTCATACGCAGCCGCAGCGAGGAGTCGATACTTGAAGAGGTGCGCCTGCTGACGGGGATGCCTCAGTTCAAGGGCGTGATATCGGATGTGGGAGCTCCTACCGCCAACATGTACGGACTTCATGGCCGGGACAGTCACCGCTGTGCCGTATGTGCCCGCAAGTCCTGTCTTTTCCCTTCCAGATGCCCCAATATGGAACATTCGCACCGTCGCCTGCTGGAACTGTACCGCAGGATAACGGAGGTCCCTGGGGTGAGAAAGGCCTTTATAGGAAGCGGTATCAGGTATGACCTTTTCCTGAGCCAGGACGGCTTTCTGGACGAGTATTCCAGAAGATACCTTAGGGAAGTGGTCGTCAATCATACTTCGGGGTGGTTTAAGGTCGCTCCGGAGCATACTGAGGAACATGTCCTGCGCTTGATGTCCAAACCGTCATTCTCTTTTTTTTCAGTGCTCCGCCGGGAATTTGACAATATCGCCGTGAAAGAGAGACTGCCGTACAAGATAGTGCCTTACTTTATATCTTCTCATCCAGGATGTACTCTGCAAGATATGAAGAGCCTGGCTAAGAATAAGGAACTCATGGGCATACGTCTGGAACAAGTGCAGGACTTCACTCCGACTCCCATGACTGCGTCGTCTGTGATGTTCTATACCGGGAAGGACCTTTCCAAGCGTTCTGTTTTCGTGGAAAGAAGCATCAAGGGAAAGAAAATCCAAAAATCTCTTTTTTTTAGAAAAAATACATTATAATTGCAGCGTTTTTAGCAATTGAAAGTATGGCACAGAATGTGAAATCTCCGGCTCAGCGTCCAAAGAAGAGAGCCGTAATAAGTTATGACAATATGTCACCTGAACTTCAGGCTGCGTTTAAGGAAAGGTATCCTAGAGGATATTCGGATTATATGGGGGATATCTTTAAGGTGGACAAGCCTGACGGAACATTCTTCTATGCGGTTGAGGTTGATATTCCGGATGCGGTATATCTCGTGAAGATAGACGTGGACATAGACGATTACGAGAAAGCTGAGAATGATCTCTTCGACGAGGATGTTGTGGACGATACGGTGGTTCCCGAGATAGAGGGAGACGTATTCCCCGGTGAGGCGGAGGAGATGCAGGAGAACGATGACCGGCTGGATGACTAAGCCGCTAGCGTGGCTCAAGCATCAGCCTGAGCAGAGGCTGATGATAATCCTGGCCATCGTCGTCGGTCTGGGAAGCGGAGCCGCGGCCGTAGTACTCAAGAAACTCATAGAACTTATCGGGGGGTGTCTGACCGGATGGTTCGATGCCTCGTGGAACAATCTCCTGCTTCTGGTTTATCCGGGAGTAGGAATGCTTTTGTCACTTCTGTTTGTACGATATGTCGTAAAAGACGATATCGGACACGGTGTGACAAAGGTCCTGTTCTCCATATCCCGCAACGATTCGCGGATTAGAAGCCACAATATGTGGTCGTCCCTGTTGTCCAGCTCTGTGACTATAGGTTTCGGAGGCTCTGTGGGAGCTGAGGCGCCAATAGTGTACACCGGAGCGGCTATCGGCTCAAATGTCGCCCGTTCCCTCGGACTATCGTACCGGCAGATGACCATTCTGCTTTGCTGCGGTGCCGCAGGGGCGGTGGCCGGTATATTCAAGGCTCCGATGGCAGGTATCCTGTTCTGTCTGGAGATACTGCTGTTCAATATATCCATGTCCTCAATCCTGCCGCTGCTGCTCTCGTCAGTGACCGCGACGACTGTGTCCTATCTTTTTCTGGGCCGCGAGGTACCGTTTACCAGTACGGTGGATGCGTTCGCCATGGGCAACATCCCTTACTACATATTGCTGGGACTGCTCTGTGGATTCGTATCCTTGTATTTTCTTAGGACGACATTGTCCCTTGAGGACAGGATAAAGAAGATAAACAATCCATTCAAGAGATGGGCCGTCTGCGCGTCGATGCTTGGCGTGCTGATATTCCTTTTCCCACCTCTGTTCGGCGAGGGTTACGACTCTCTCGGCCATATGCTGCAGGGACATCCGGACTCAGTGCTGGACAACGCCGTATTTGCCGCGATCTTCCAGTACAAATGGGTAATTCCCATATATTTTGCCCTGGCACTTGTCCTAAAGGTATTCGCGATGTCCTTTACCAATGCGGGAGGCGGTGTCGGAGGAACTTTCGGCCCGACTCTGATTGTCGGAGGTATTGCCGGCTTCATATTGGCCCGGACCATCAACCTGATGGGTTTTCATGCTCTGCCGGAGGCCAATTTCGCTCTCGTGGGCATGGCTGGACTCATGGCCGGTGTGATGCAGGCTCCGATGACGGCTATCTTCCTGATAGCGGAGATTACGGGCGGATATTCGCTCCTGCTGCCTCTGATTATTGTCTCGGCAATATCATTCGCAACGATGAGGGCATTCGAGCCTTTCTCCATCTATTCCAAGCGTCTGGCCAAGTCGGGAGACCTTATAACCCATAACAGTGACCGGGCCGTACTTACCCTTCTGCAGACCTCAGACCTGGTTGAGACAGACTTTACCGCTGTAAGGCTGGATGATACTCTGGGCGATCTGGTAAGGGCTGTGGCACGTTCTACACGCAATCTGTACCCGGTTCTGGACGATGCCGGTATCTATCGTGGCTACATCGGTCTGGATGATATCCGAAAGATAATGTTCGATAAGGACAAGTACGATACAACCAAACTCTACACCCTGATGAAGAACGCCCCTGCTACCGTACAGTCCACTGACCGTATGGACAGCGTAATGGATAAGTTTGATAAGACCGGAGCCTGGAACCTGCCAGTGGTGGACGAGGACGGACGCTATGTCGGCTATGTCTCCAAGTCCAAGATATTCTCGTCGTACAGGCAGCGCCTGCAGGATGTCTCCTGTGATTAAAATATGCATTTTACCCATTCCAACGCATATTCAGTTCGGGGATTTTTTCTTATTTTCGTAAAAATATTAGCTGTATGGAAAGTATATATGTCAATCATATCGCGGAACTTATGTCCGTTGCGCCCTGGAGGGTGGAGCACTGTGTCGAACTGATAGCCGAAGGGGCGACCGTGCCCTTCATATCCCGTTACCGCAAGGAGCGTACCGGAGGCCTGGATGAGGCCCAGGTGGCTGAAATCAAGCACTACAGCGCGAAATTCGAGGAACTGGAGAAGCGCAAGGTGTCGGTCCTGGAGACCATTGCCTCGCAGGAGAAGCTGACTCCGGAACTTGAGAAGCGGATCCGGGAGTGTCTTGACCCAGTGGCCTTGGAGGACCTTTATCTGCCTTACCGGCCCAAGCGGCGCACCCGTGCCTCCGTTGCCAAGGAAAAGGGGCTGGAGCCTCTGGCTGCGGCTGTGTTTGCCTGCAAGGTGAAGGATCCTGCCGTCGAGGCGGGAAAATTCCTCAATGATGCCGTTCCATCGTCCGAGGAGGCCCTTTCCGGAGCCCGGGACATCATGGCCGAGTGGATTTCCGAGTCGGTGCCGGTAAGGGAGATGATGCGGCGTTCCTATTCGAAGTACGGGCGGCTGTCGGCGAAGGTTGCTCAGGGCGTAGATGAGGAGAGCGAGGAGGCCTCGAAATACCGCAATTATTTCAATTTCTCGGAAGATATCTCGCGGGCACCCTCGCACCGGGTGCTGGCTGTGCTGCGCGGGGCGCGTGAGGGGGTGTTGAGCGTCAAGGTGGATGTGGACAAGGACCGGACGCTGGACCGGATATATTCCTCGGTACTGCGCGGCAAGCCCTCTCCCTCTGATGCCGTCGCACTGGAGATTGACTACGCCGTGGAGGATTCTTTCAAACGCCTGCTGCATCCCTCGATTGAGAACGAGACCCTGAAGGCGGCCAAGGAAAGGGCAGATATTGAGTCGATACGGGTTTTCGGGGACAATCTGCGGCAGCTTCTGATGGCCCCGCCTCTCGGACAGAAGCGGGTGTTGGCCATCGACCCCGGTTTCCGCACCGGCTGCAAGGTGGTCTGCCTGGACGCGCAGGGAGCGCTGCTGCACAACGATACGATATATCCCCATCCGCCGCGCAATGAGCGCACCATGGCGATGAAGAAGATCTCCAATATGGTGGAGACTTACAAGATAGAGGTGATAGCCATCGGCAACGGCACGGCAGGCCGCGAGACCGAGGCGTTCATCAAGAAGATAGCCCTGCCCGAGGGTGTCCGTGTCTACTCGGTGAGCGAGGACGGGGCATCGGTCTATTCGGCCTCGCCGGTGGGACGGGAAGAGTTCCCGGAGTACGATGTGACCGTGCGTGGAGCCGTGTCCATCGGACGGCGCATAATGGACCCGCTGGCCGAGCTGGTGAAGATAGACCCCAAGTCGATAGGGGTGGGGCAGTACCAGCACGATGTGGATCAGGGGCTTTTGAAAGAACGTCTGGACGAGGTGGTGGAGAACTGCGTCAACAGTGTGGGGGTCAATCTCAATACCGCTTCCCGGCACCTGCTGGCATACGTCTCCGGTGTCGGCCCTGCTATGGCCCGCAACATCGTGGAGTACCGGGACGAGCACGGGGCCTTTGCATCGCGCCGTGATCTGCTGCACGTCAAGAGGTTAGGCGAGAAGGCCTTCGAGCAGTGCGCCGGTTTCCTGCGCATACCGGGGGCGGCTGACCCGCTGGACAACACTGCCGTGCATCCGGAACGGTATGCTCTGGTGAAGAGGATGGCCGCGGATGCCGGCGTGAGTGTGGCCGAGCTGATAGCCCGCAAGGACCTGCGCGATGCAGTGGACCTGAAAGCCTATGTGTCCGAAGAGGTGGGCATGCCGACCCTGACTGACATCATGCAGGAGCTGGACAAGCCGGGCCGCGACCCGCGTGCATCTTATAAGGTATTGGAGTTCGCTGAGGACATCCACACGATAGAGGACCTGCAGGCCGGTATGGAGCTGCCCGGTATCGTGACCAATGTGACCGACTTCGGGGCCTTCGTGGACTTCGGCATCAAGCAGAACGGCCTGATTCATGTTTCCCGGATGGGTGCGCCCTGCCCCGACGGACGCCGCCGCCGGGTCTCCCGTCCCGCCGATGTCCTCAAAGTCCACCAGCACGTCCGCGTCCGCGTCGTCGAGGTGGACCTCAAGCGTGGCCGCATCGCCCTCGAGCTCATCGGCTGATCCGTTTCAGGGCTTCGTGGATTCCGGCATCAAGCAGAACGGCCTGATTCACGTCTCACGTATGTGTATCGCCGTGTTGTGTTTTTTGAAATCTGTTTCCACTTCATGTCCCGACATACCGTATTTTGGAAGCGGCGGTGCAGTATGTAAAAGAGAGTGATTGATAATCAGTATATTGTGATGGCATGCTGCACATTTGGCCGGTTTGAAACGGGTCAAATGTGCAGTGTGTTTTGTAATTTGTTGATAATCAGGTAGGTGATTTAACGAGGTGCACCGGCGCTTCAGTTTTGTGGTGGATGTATGCAGGGGGACGGGTTGGGTGAAGGATCTCGCGTGAGGTGAATTAAACATACTGGATGCGGTGCATGGGCTTGCAGACTGCCGAGTGAAAGTATGGCCATGAACTACTCTCCGGTGATGCTCTCTTTGTCAATCAGGTAGGCGTTGTTGACAGTCTCAAGGGCCATCATGTCGTACTTGAGCGGAAGTGCAGGCGGGCTGGATTGCGCAGGCCGGTGAGGCGGCTGTCGCGGACTGTGCGGGTGCCGTTGACGAAGGTGTCGGTGACGGCCCAGTCGAATACAGTCCCTTCGAGGGGAGACCATCCGCAGCGGTAGGCGATGTTGTCCTTGGAGACAGTCCATGGACGGCGGCGTACGATGACCAGGTCGGCGAAGTACCCTTCTCTGATATATCCCCGGCGGTCAATTCTGAACAGGTCGGCGGGGGAGTGGGACATCATTCTGACCACCTGCTCTACGGGGAAACAGCCGCGTTCGGCCAGCTGGAGCATCATCACCAGCGAGTGCTGCACGGTCGGCAGACCCGACGGAGCATGGAGGTAATCCTGCTTCTTCTCCTCGAACAGATGCGGTGCATGGTCGGTAGCCACAGCCTTGACAAGGCCTTCACGCACAGCAGCGGTTATAGCCTCCCGGTCGGCTTGGGTCTTGATGGCCGGATTGCATTTGACCAGACTTCCGTAACGGTCGTAGTCCCTGTCATCGAACCACATATAGTGTACGCAGACCTCCGCGCTGATGCCCGGATGCTTCGCATGTGCCTCCGACAGCATGTCAATTTCCTCGGCTGTGCTTACGTGCAGCACGTGCAGGCGTGTGCCGTGTCTCCTTGCCAGTTCCACAGCCTTTGCCGATGATTTCAGGCAGGCCTCGCGGCTGCGGATCAGCGGATGGGCGCTGAACGGAATGGGGGAGTCACCGTATCGGGCTCTGGCTTCTTCCAGATTGTGCCGGATAGTGGCCTCGTCTTCGCAGTGGGTAGCTATAAGCCATCCGTCGAGGGAGAATACCGCATCGAGCGCCTCCTGGGAGTCCACCAGCATATTGCCGGTAGAGGAGCCCATGAAGACCTTTATGCCGCAGACATTACTGCGGTCGGCACGCCGGAGCTCTTCGATATTGTCGTTTGTGGCCCCGATATAAAAGGAGTAGTTGGCCCATGACTCCCGGGCGGCTGCGTCGTATTTGCTTTCAAGTAGTCCGACGGTGGTTGCCGGAGGGTTGTTGTTGGGCATGTCCATGAAGGATGTTACTCCGCCGAGGACGGCAGCCGCGCTCTCAGAGGCGATGCAGCCCTTCTGGGTGGCGCCTGGCTCTCGGAAATGCACCTGGTCGTCTATGACGCCCGGCAGCAGCATCGCCTCACTGCCCCCAATGATTACCTCTCCCGCAAAGTTTTCTGCCTCATGGACCTGATGTCCGTAATCAGGATCCGATGCCTGCATGACAGAGGCTATTGTCTTACCCTCAATCAGGACGCTGCCCTCTGTCATACGTCCTTCATTTACTATGCGTATGTCCTTTATCAGTGTGATCATCAGTGCTGCCTTGGGGTTATTTTCCTGAATCTTAGAGCGATTACTCCTCTGAATGCCTCTCCGAATATGGAACTGCTCATCTTTGACTTGCCCTCCTTGCGGTCGGTGAAGATGATGGGAACCTCCTTTATATAGAATCCCAGCCTGTAGGCATTGTATTTCATTTCTATCTGGAATCCGTAGCCTTTCATGCGTATCCGGTCCAAATCAATGGTCTCCAATACCTTTCTGCTGTAGCATACAAAGCCGGCGGTGGAGTCGTACACTTTCATTCCGAGTACGGTGCGTACGTAGAAAGACGCTCCGTAGGATATCATGATGCGGCTGAGCGGCCAGTCCCTCACGGCTATGCCCTCCACGTAACGGGAACCTATGGATATATCTGCTCCGTCTGAGGCGCATGCGTTGTAGAGTCGGATCAGGTCTTCGGGATTGTGCGAGAAGTCGGCGTCCATCTCGAAGATATAGTCATAGCCGTGTTCCAGGCACCATTTGAAGCCTGCGATGTAGGCTGTACCGAGTCCGAGCTTGCCGGAGCGCTCGATGATGAAAAGTGTGTCGGAAAATTCTTTCTGTAATCCCTTGACTATCGCGCCGGTGCCGTCAGGGGAGCCGTCGTCCACGATCAGTATGTGAAAGTCCCCGTCGAGAGAGCGCACCTTGCGTATGATCTTCTCTATATTCTCCTTCTCATTGTATGTCGGGATGATTACAATCTTGCTGTGCTCCATGTCTATTTGCATACATTTTTACAAATGTACGAAAATATTGGTATATTCGGCCAATTTTAGACAGACTGAGTACATATGAGAAAAATAAAGATATCCCTTTTGCTGAGGATAGTCATAGCTATTCTGGCCGGTATAGGGTGCTCATGGTTTTTCCCTCCGGCTCTGGCCAGGGTGTTTGTGACCGTCAATTCACTGTTCGGCAATTTCCTCAATTTCATAATACCTCTTCTGATTCTGGGACTTGTGGCGCCAGGAATAGCAGAGCTCGGACGCGGCGCGGGACGTATGCTGGGGGCGACGACACTTATCGCATACGTGTCGACAGTCCTGTCGGGATATTTCGCCTATGGGGTGTGCGGAGCGGTGTATCCTCATATACTGGACGCGGATGCCTTTGCGGTAAGCCAGTCCGTTGCCGGACACAACGGACTGGAGCCTTATTTTGTAATTGATATGCCGCCCCTGTTCGGAGTCATGTCCGCCCTGGTTCTTTCCTTTGTGCTGGGACTGGCCCTTTCTGCTATAAAGGGCAATATCATGCGCGGGATGCTTAGCGAGTTCCGGGAGGTCATCATGATGGTCATCCGCAAGGTCATCATCCCACTGCTGCCTTTGTATATTTTCGGCATTTTCCTGAAAATGGGCGTGGAGGGAACGGTGATGACGATACTCGCTCTTTTCCTGAAGGTCATCATCGTGATATTCGTACTGCATGTGGCCCTGCTGCTGATACAGTTCTGCATAGCCGGGGCCGTTGCGGGGAAGAATCCGTTGAAGAGTTTGCGCAATATGCTGCCGGCCTATATGACCGCGCTCGGTACGCAGTCCTCTGCTGCGACCATACCCGTGACCCTGGCTCAGGCAAAGAAAAACGGGGTGAGGGCCGAGGTAGCTGACTTCGTGATACCTCTTTGCGGCACTATTCATCTTTCGGGCAGTACGCTCAAGATTGTGGCCTGTGCCCTGGCGCTTTCGATTATGACAGGAATGCCTTCTGACATAGGGGTGTACACTGAGTTTATATTTATGCTGGGTATAGCCATGGTGGCGGCTCCCGGTGTTCCCGGCGGGGCAATCATGGCATCTATAGGCATTATCGGCTCTATTTTAGGTTTCGACGAGGATATGCAGGGGCTGATGATAGCCCTCTACATAGCGATGGACAGTTTCGGAACGGCCTGCAATGTGACCGGAGACGGGGCCATCGCCATGATAGTGGACAGGATATTTAAGCGGTCAGAGGTATGAAGCGGGTGCTCAATGTGTCTGTATGCCAGGTTGATGTTCTCTGGGAGAATCCTGAGGGAAACAGAGCCCGTCTGGCGGGGCTGATTAAAGGATATGTGAGGTGTGCCGGAGCGGCTATGAGGCCGGATCTGATAGTGTTGCCGGAGTTCTTCACGACGGGATTCACTTCCAGTACTGAGTATGCGGAACCGGAGGCGGGGCCGACTCTGCAGTGGATGCGCTGTCTTGCATGTGATACTGGTGCGGCGCTGGCTGGTTCTGTCCAGGTGGCTGACAAGGGGCTCGTCCATAACCGGATGTACTTCGTGTGTCCTGACGGCAGGGTGGAGGTGTATGACAAAAGGCATCTTTTCCGTATGAGCGGGGAGAATGACGTGTTTGCCCCTGGCTCTGGTAGGAAGACCGTGGAGTATCTGGGATGGCGCATTGGACTTAATGTCTGCTATGACCTGCGTTTTCCGGTCTGGAGCAGGAATACAGGGGAATATGCGTATGACGTGATGCTGAATGTGGCGTCGTGGCCGTCTTCAAGGATAGAGGCGGCGTCCATACTGGCTCATGCCAGGGCTGTGGAGAACCAGTCCTGGTTTGTTTTCTGCAATCGGACAGGAGAGAGTCCGGAGGACAGTTACAGTGGAGGTTCACTGATTGTGGATTACAAGGGACGCTCTGTCGGACATCTGACGCAGTGCGGGGAAATGAGAGGGCAGGAAGGCTTTCTGGAGGCATCTCTGGACATTGAGGATTTGCATAAGTTCAGGAAAAAATTCCCGGCTTGGATGGATGCTGACAAGTTTGAGATAATAGATGATGACAGATAAATAAATTTTTTATAACTTTGTGCCTGCTGTAAGTTTATTATGGACGAGAGTTACAAAATATTGTTCGATGCGCACAAGAGGAAGATAGAGTTCTTCATTTCCCGCTATGAGAATCTTCTGGAGAAGAACAGGCAGATGCAGGATGAGCTTGGGCGCAGGGACTCGGAGATAGAGGCTTACAGGGAAAGATTGGAAAATAGTAACAATAAAATTAAAGAATTAGAACAGAAAATAGATAAGTTGCAGTTGGCAGGAGCCTTTGAGACTTCTGCTGTAGATGTTAAAGAAGCTAAACAGAACATAAGCAGGCTGGTGCGGGAGATTGACAAATGTATTTCATTGCTGAGTAACTGATTATGGAGGAGGAAAAGGACAAGTTGGTATCGGGTAATGTTGTAATCAATGTTACAATACTTGACCGTAAGTTCAAGTACACGGTTCCGCAGGAGGATGAGAGTCTGATCAGAAATACGATAAAGGGTCTGTCGGAAAAGCTTTCGGATTTCAAGCTTCGTAAGAATTTTCATGACAATCAGGAACTTCTGACAGTGGCGCTGGTGCAGACAGCGGTGGAGAAGGCGAGGTTGGAGGCAGTGTTGGGAGATATGCGGGACAGTATTCAGCTTTTGGACAGTCAATTGGAAGAGTATATAGAAAATAATGTGGAACAATAGCTTAAGCCGTTAGATCGCTCTTTGCGAAAATCAACATTTTTAACAATACAGAGCCAACTCGATGGATGAAGACAGGCCTGGGTTACCCGCAAGGGGATTCGGTTTTACCGGACGTTGGAAGTCTGAGTCCGCAATCGGAGCTCAAATCCTATTTTTTTAGGTTTTTCTGATAAACAGTGTTCTAACGGCTTTTTCTTTACAACTGCATTCTTGTCGTAATTTTTTGTATAGTTGGAACAATAACTCAATATATAAAAATTACAGATATGCAGATTTCATTAGTGATTATTTTATTGATAGCTGTAGCCGCAATAGCCGTGGCAGTTACCCTTTTTGTCATGAAGACTGCCAGGAAAAAGCAGGCTGACAAGATAATAAGGGAAGCCGAGCAGGAAGGCGAGAATATCAAAAAGGAGAAGATCTTTCAGGCCAAGGAGAAGTTCCTTCAGCTGAAGGGCGAGCACGAGCGTTACATCAACGAGAAGAACTCCCAGATTCAACAGTCGGAGAATAAGTTGAAACAGAAGGAGATGCAGCTTAACCAACAGTATTCTGACCTTCAGCGCAAGCAGCGTGAGGCCGATGTCGTAAGGGAGAATCTGAAGGCTCAGGTGGAGGTAGTGAACCGAAAGGCCGAGGAATACGACAAGCTCCATAAGGACGCTGTCGAGAAGCTTGAGAGTCTGGCCGGAATGTCCGCCGCCGAGGCGAAGGATGTCCTGATGGAGACTATGAAGGAGGAGGCCAAGACCCAGGCGATGTCCTATATCAACGACGTGATGGACGAGGCCAGGATGACTGCCGGAAAGGAGGCCAAGAGGATTGTCATCAATACCATACAGCGCATAGCGCCGGAAACGGCCATTGAGAACGCCGTTACCGTATTCAATATAGAGAATGACGAGATGAAAGGCCGTATCATAGGCCGTGAGGGCCGTAATATACGTGCTCTGGAGGCGGCGACCGGAGTGGAGATAGTCGTGGACGATACTCCTGAGGCTATTCTGCTCTCGGCCTTTGATCCAGTCCGCAGGGAGGTTGCACGTCTGGCCCTGCACCAGTTGGTGACAGACGGGCGTATCCATCCCGCGCGTATTGAGGAAGTGGTGGAGAAAGTCAGAAAGCAGCTGGATGACGAGATTATGGAGACAGGTAAGAGAACCTGCATCGATCTGGGCATACACGGGCTTCATGCCGAGCTGGTCAAGTTGGTTGGAAGGATGAAATACCGCTCCTCATACGGTCAGAACCTGCTGCAGCACTCCCGTGAGGTTGCCAACATCTGCGCGACCATGGCGGCTGAGCTGGGACTCAATCCAAAGACGGCCAAACGTGCCGGTCTGCTGCACGATATCGGAAAAGTCTCGGAGGAGGATTCTGAGCTGCCTCATGCTATCCTGGGTATGAAGCTGGCTGAGAAGTACAAGGAGAAACCGGAGGTATGCAATGCCATAGGAGCGCACCACGAGGAGGTGGAGATGATGTCCCTGATATCTCCTATCGTTCTGGTAGGTGACGCTATTTCGGGAGCAAGGCCTGGTGCCCGCCGTGAGGTTATCGAGTCGTATATCAAGCGTCTCAAGGATATGGAGGCGATAGCGATGTCGTATCCGGGTGTGACTAAGACATACGCTATCCAGGCCGGACGTGAGCTGAGGGTTATTGTGGGAGCTGAACAGGTCAGCGATGCAGAGGCGGAGATGCTTTCGAATGAGATTGCCCGTAAGATTCAGAACGAGATGGTCTATCCAGGTCAGGTCAAGATAACTGTCATCAGGGAGACCCGTTCAGTAGCTTTTGCAAAATAGTGCAAGTGTCAGCAATGGACGACAAGTATGTCGTTCCATTCGGTGGTATAACAGGGAGACAGGTGCTCCCTGTTCATTTTTATACCGTCCAGGGACTGTGAGGCCACACCTATGGTGTTACGTCCGTCCCGACGGTTTATGCTGTCAATCACGTTCATCAGTCTGGCATGTCTTTCCCTGTCAATGTCGTCGAAGAAAGCCATCTGTACTTTGTCGGCAGGAATGATGTCGCCGAGGACTACTCCGGCTCTCTTATAACCGTATCCTTTGCGGAACATTTCCTGAAGTGTCTTCATGACGGCGGCGTTGATCTCTATTGTACTGTCCGTGGACGTAGGAAATTGAGTCAGCCGGCTTTCGAACTGAAAGCGTCCGTTGTCCTTGTGAAACCGGTTGGTAGTGATGAATGTCGTTACATTGCCGCAGCATGAACCTTGTTTCCGAAGCTTTTCTACGGCCATGGCACAGAACATGGAGACCTGTGCTGAGAGGTCTTCCGGATCCGTTATGTCCTTGGCGAAAGTCCTGGAGATCATGATCTGCTTTTTAGCCTGCTCCGTGTCCTCGAATTCGATGCACGGTATGCCGTGAAGTTCCTTCCAGGTCCGCACTCCGCCGATGCCCATCTCTCCATTAACCCATCCTTCGTCTTTGGTATAAAAGTCCCAGGCCGTGTTCATCCCGAAATATCCCCTGAACCGTTTGGAGTAGCGCCGGCCGATGCCCCAGATATCCTCAATCGGGAATGTCCTCAGTACCTTTTCCACATCCTGTTTTCGGTGCATCCAGCATCCGCCCCTTGTCGCGGGATACTGCTTGCACAGTTTGGACGCGATCTTCGCGAGTGTCTTGGTAGGTGAGACTCCTACGCTGACCGGGATGCCGGTGCAGCGTAGGCATTCGCGGGACACATTCTTTGCCCATCGGTCAAAGTCTGTGTCAGGGCTCATGCCGCGCAGGTCTATGAAAGACTCGTCGATGGAATATACTTCAATGGCCGGAGAGAACATGGACAGGGTCATCTGCACCCGTCTGGACATATCCCCGTAGAGAGAGAAATTGGAAGAGAAGACTGTGACGGCACCTGACTCAACCAAGTGCCTGAACTCGAACATCGGCTGTCCCATTTTTATTCCCAGTTTCTTAGCCTCGTTTGAGCGGGCTATGGCGCAGCCGTCGTTGTTGGAAAGTACTACTACAGGCCGGCCTTCCAGATCCGGTCTGAAGACCCGCTCGCAGCTTACGAAGAAGTTATTGCAGTCGGCTAAGGCGTACATGACAGATACCTCAGACTTTCTTTATGACATAGCGGACTATGCCCCAGATGGTAAGGTCATCCCCTTCGCGGACCGTTATGGCCTTGTATCTGGGATTGGAAGGCAACAGGGTGATGCAGCCATCGCTGATTTTCAGCCTTTTGACAGTGAACTCCCCGTTGATGAAACACACGGCAATGGCTCCGTCGCGAGGCTCCTCTGACTTGTCCACGACCAGGATGTCCCCGTCGCGTATGCCGTCTCCTTCCATGCTGTCCCCGCTGACCCTGGCAAAGAATGTCGATGCCGGATTCTTGACGACCAGCCTGTTGATGTCCAGAGCCGTTCCCGGAATGTCCTCGGCAGGAGAGGGAAAGCCCGCATGGATGGACTCGAAGAGCCTGGGAGGCTGCTGCTTTTCGTCGGACTCCGAACTGCCGGAGCGGGATATGGTATCCTCTTTATCCATTTGGAAATCTTCCTACTGCAACTTGGCCAGGAACTTGTCCACCTTGATGATGAACCGCTCGTGGGTACCATTGGCTATTTCTCCCTTGGAGTCGCTGGCAGTCACATCGAAGACCAGGCGACGGCCGTCAATCTCCTTGAGAGTGGCTTTGGCAGTGATGGTCTCACCTATCGGGGAAGCCTTGATGTGTGCGATGTCAATCTTTGTACCTACGGTCGAGAGCCCCTCTTCGAGCAGGTCATTGACCGCATAGCAGGCGGCCATTTCCATATATGCCACTACTGACGGTGTCGCAAATACATCCAAAGCGCCCGAGCCCATGAGCGAGGCACAGTTCTCCTTGCATACTTTCGTTGTCGATGTGCCGGATATACCGACTTTGATATCATTTGTTGCCATTTAGTTTGTTATTTTTATCAACGAACGTTAATGTGCCGCAAATTTATAAAAAAACACAGAACATCCGCACCAACATCCGTGTCCGGCATCCACCCTGACACCCGTGTCAACTCTACTGAGTTCTGCACCCAATACCACAAAGACAACAATCCCCTGTACTCCTTCCGAAGGGGTAAACTGGATCAAATCCAGCAGGCGGAAGATTGGATCCTCCCTCTGGAGCCGAGGGCGGCCAGTCTTTTCTCGTTGCTGGATTGTTATAAAAACGTAAAATTATAAAAACAGCTAAAAGTTGCGCCGAATTTTTAGGTTCTGTTTTCGGTTATTGACAATAGGTAATTTTGTAGCAAAATCAGAAACTATGGGAATATTGGAAAACAAGTCGGTGAAAGACAAAATCGTGCGCCTGAGAGGGCAGGATGTCATCCTGGACTTTGCGGTGGCGGAGATTTACGGAGTAGAGACAAAGGAAATCAATCAGGCGGTCAGAAACAATCCGAAGAAATTTCCGTATGGGTATATACTGCAGCTCGATGTCGATGAAAAGCAGGAGGTGGTCAAAAATTTTGACCGCCTTGATAAACTCAAGTATTCATCTGTGCTGCAAAAGCGTTTACTGAAAAGGGGCGGAAAATAAAAGGAGATGTGCCAAAATCTGCATTTCAACACACCTCCCTTTAAGTTTGCTTTAGCGCGGATTAGCGGACCTTGACTACAGCGTCCATGCCGACCTTGATGGCCTGCTCATTCATCGGGATGAGGTTGTGGTGACGGGGTGGAAGGGACTTCTTCAGTCCGGCTGTCACGTTCTCCATCTTCACGATGGGCTTAACCTTCAGGAAGGCTCCGAGCACGATCATGTTATAAGCCTTGGCGTTACCCAGCTTGGCAGCCTCGTCTGCGGCATCGATCTTATAGATCTGGATGTCGGTACGGGTGGGATGGTGGGTGATGCCGTTGGGGTCATAGACGAGCAGACCGCCGGGCTTTACCCTTGACTCGAACTTGTCGAGAGACTGCTGATTGAGGATGATGGCGGTATCGAACTTGCTCAGGATAGGAGAGCTGATCTTCTTGTCACTGAGGATAACGCTTACGTTACATGTACCACCGCGCATTTCAGGTCCGTATGAAGGCATCCAAGCCACTTCCTGGTCCTGCATGATACCGGAGTAGGCCAGAATCTTGCCCATTGAGAGGACTCCCTGTCCTCCGAATCCTGCTATGATGATTTCTTCTTTCATTTCTGTATTATAATTTTAATTTGATTGAAAAATCTCAAAAGTATTTTCAATTTGTTTCATAAAAGGAGGAATTTCAAGGAATGCGCAATCCCGAACACCGGAGTTTACTTCCTTAAATGAGGATGTGAGGGATAAGCATGACGCAGAAATTACCCTTTTATGGAACAAATCAACGGTCCTTCATGTCGCCGAGGGGATAGAACGGGAACATATTTTCTTCCATCCACTTGTTGGCCTCTACGGGAGTGACCTTCCAGCCGGAGTTGCAGGTGCTGACAACCTCTACGAAAGAGGTGCCCTTATGCATCATGGAGTTCTCGAATGCCTTGCGGATGGCCTTCTTGGTCTTGCGCACTGCGGCGGGGTTCTGTACGGACTGACGGGTCACGTAGCAGGTGCCCTCCAGCTGGGCGATGAGCTCGGTAATCTTGAGGGGATAACCGTTGAGCTCGGCCTTACGTCCGTAGGGAGTGGTGGCCGTCACCTGTCCCAGCAGGGTGGTAGGGGCCATCTGACCTCCGGTCATACCGTAGATAGCGTTGTTGATGAAGATGATGACGATGTTCTCTCCGCGGTTGCAGGCGTGCATTACCTCGGCGGTACCGATGGAAGCGAGGTCGCCGTCACCCTGGTATGTGAAGACATATTTGTCGGGCATGAGCCTCTTGGTGGCTGTCGCGAGGGCTGGAGCACGTCCGTGAGCGGCCTGCTGCCAGTCGATGTCCAGGTAGTTGTATGCGAATACGGAGCATCCTACAGGGGATATACCGATGGTCTTGTCCTGGATGCCCATCTCCTCGATGACCTCAGCTATAATCTTGTGCACTACGCCATGGGAGCAGCCGGGGCAGTAATGGAGGATATTGTCTTTAAGTACGGGGGTTTTGCCGTAAACCTTGTTCTCAGGTTTGATTATTTCGTTAATGTCCATCATAATAGCCTTGTGTTACATAGTTTTTTTGAAGACTTCCAGGATCTCCTCGGGGTCAGGAATCATACCGCCCTGACGGCCGTAGAAGTTTACAGGGATTCGTCCGTTGACCACCAGCCTGATGTCCTCGACCATCTGGCCTGCGTTGAGCTCGAGGGAGAGGATGTTCTTGAGCTGGGGTACGAGTGAGTCAATCTCCTTCTTGGGGAAAGGGTAGAGGGTGATGGGGCGCAGCAGTCCGAGGCGTATGCCTTCCTCGCGTGCCAGCTCCACTACCTTCTCGCCGATACGGGACATACAGCCGAAGGCTACGATCAGATACTCGGCGTCGTCTGTCATGTAGGTCGAGTAGCGGACCTCGTTGGCCTCGATCTCGGCGTACTTCTTCTGGAGCTTGATGTTGAAGTTCTCCTGTACCTGAGGGTCGAGGGCAAGGGAGGTGATGGTGTTGCCGTGGCGGCCTGTGTTGCCTATGGTTGCCCATGAGTCGCACAGGGCGCGGATCTCCTCGTCTGTACGGCGGGGCTTGGCGGGACGGAGTTCCACCTTCTCCATCATCTGTCCGATGACACCGTCACCGAGGATGATGGCAGGATTGCGGTATTTGAAAGCGAGGTCAAATGCCTCACCCACGAAGTCGTACATGTCCTGAGCGGATGCGGGGGCGAGTACGATGGGATGGTAGTCACCGTGTCCGCCTCCCTTTACGGTCTGGAAGTAGTCTCCCTGGCTGGGCTGTATGGTTCCCAGACCCGGACCTCCGCGCATTACGTTCACTACGACGCAGGGCAACTCGGCTCCGGCGATATAGCTCAGACCCTCGCACATGAGGCTGATTCCGGGGCTGGAAGAGGAGGTCATTACCTTCTTTCCGCAGCAGGCACCGCCGTATACCATGTTGATGGATGATGTCTCACTCTCGGCCTGGAGCACTACCATACCGGTGGTCTCCCAGGGCTGTACTTTCATAAGGGTTTCCATCACCTCAGACTGAGGGGTGATGGGGTATCCGAAGTATCCGTCGCATCCGCAGTCAATGGCTCCGTATGCGATGGCTTCGTTACCTTTCATAAGAATCTTTTCTGCCATATTCTCAAAATTTAGATTTTAACACGATAAACAGTGATAACTGAATCAGGGCATACAGTGGCGCAGTTAGCGCAGCCGATGCATTTCTCCGGATTGACCAGAGAAAGGAAGTTGTAACCCTTGCCGTTGACCTCATGGGACAAGGCAATGGCTCCGGTGGGGCAGTTCACGACGCATACGCCGCAACCCTTGCACCTTTCTTTGTCTACTACAATAGCTCCTTGTGTTGCCATAAAATTAGTGTGTTATTGGTTATTGAAATTTAAAAGTCCGAATGATGATACTACCCGTTCGCTGATATAGTCCCAGCGCAGAATTATTCCTATGATAAGAATAATCCCCATCCAGATGAAACCCTTTGTCGTGGGAGTCTGGGCTGCATACCAGTTTTTTAGTCTTGCGAAAGGGCTCATTATTTGGAGATATCTGATTTCTCAATTCTTATGCGCGCGTCAACTGCCGTGATGGATTTGGAGTTGCCGAGCAGGGGGTTGATGTCCATCTCGAAAATCTCCGGAGCTGCCGCGCATAGTGCGGATACTCTGCGGATAACCTCGTTGAACAGGGTCAGGTTGACGCCTTCCTTACCGCGGATGCCCTCGAGCAGCTTGATGGCCCGCAGTCCATGGATCATCTCGTCCGCCTCCACCTTGGATACGGGGGAGAGGGCTGAGTTGATATCGTGCAGGGCCTCTACGTAGATGCCGCCGAGACCGCACATGATCAGATGTCCGAACTTGTCCTCTCTCTTTGCTCCAACAAAAACTTCGGTGCCGCTGAGCATCGGCTGCAGCAGGACTCCGGTGGCGTCCTTGATTCGCATCATTCTGAAGAATTCGGATGAGAGAGTGGTATCGTCCGTGATATTGAGGGAGACTCCGCCCACGTCCGACTTGTGGATGGGGCCGACGACTTTCATCACCACAGGATATTTGATTTCCTTAGCAGCGTCCAAGGCGGCGTCTATCTCGCTCACCACATATTCCTTTGAACGGTTGATGCCGGCGGCGTCCAGCAGAAGCTGAACCTGGTCGGGGGCCAGATAGCCGTTGGGATTGGCATCGATGACTTCCCGGATCATCTTCTTGTCCACGGGCGGCAGCGTGCAGTCGTCTATAGGCTTCGGCCTGTTCATTATCTTGACGATGGCGGAGCCGAGAGCCACCTCGTCGGGAAAACTGATGCCTCCTCTGTCGTGGAATGCCTCGATCTCGTTCTTGGCGTTAACCACAGAGGGAAGTACCGGGTATATGGGCTTCCTGGATGTCTTGATCTTATCGCTGATGAGATCGTACACGTCATAGACAGTACTCAGTCCCGGATTGCCGAAGATAATAGTTATCGCGTCCACATCGAAGTCATTCTCGCAGGCGTCAAGGATATAGCCCAGCTGCTGGGCCGTTCCTGTCGCCAGGAAGTCGATGGGGTTGGCAGTGGACGAGCCGAGATACAGTTTTGAAAGCAGTTCCTGAGCTTTGGGACCGGAGAGCTTGGGTATCTCGATACCGTTGGAGGAGAGCACGTCGGTCTGCATGACAGCAGGACCTCCTGCGTGTGTGACTATGGCCACCTTGCGTCCGTTGGGCTCCGGGTACATCATGGCGGCTGCAACGGTCACCAGCTCTGTGCGGCTGTAGCACCTTACGATGCCGGTCTTGCGGAACAGGGCGTTGACAGCCTTGTCCGGAGACGCAAGCGCCCCTGTGTGAGAGGAAGCGGCGCGGCTTCCGGCCTCACTGTAGCCAGCCTTTATGGCAGCTATCTTGGCACCTTTGGCTATGAGAGATTTGGCGTGCTTGGCAAGCTTTGCGGGGTTGTTCATGCTCTCGATGTACAGCATGATTACAGGAGAGCTCTTGCCGTGTACGTATGTCTCGTCCATGTATTCAAGGGCGTCTTCCACGCCTATCTGGGCGCAGTTGCCGACGGAGAATACCTGATTGAAATGCAGGCCGAGCTGCATGGCTGCCTCAAGGATGAATACGATGGTGGCTCCGGAACCTGAGATGAGGGTGGCTCCGAGAGGGTTGATTTTGGGGATGGGCTGGATGAACGCGCCTATGTAGTGACTTGTCATCACGCCTACGCAGTTGGGGCCGATGAGGGCCGTGTTGGTGGAATTGCAGACCTCGGTGATCTTCCTTTCCCACTCTGCGCCTTCCTTGCTGTCCTCCTTGAATCCTGCAGAGAGGATGATGATGGCCTTGCAGGTCTTTTTGTTGCAGAGTGTCTCGACAGTTGCGAGGCAGGTCTTGGCCGGTATGGCCAGTATCGCGCAGTCTACAGAGGGCAGTTGCTCTATATCCCTGTAGGATTTGACTCCCTGAGCCGAGTCGCATTTGGGGTTGACGACATACAGCTCTCCTGAGTAGTGTGTGTCCAGCAGGTTCTTAAGTGTGGCTCCGCCAGGCTTGTGGATGTCGTCTGAACCACCGACTACCACTATGCTTTTGGGGGCGATTAACTCTTTTGTTATCATTGTGAGTGAAATTCTTCTATAATTCTGCAAATATACTAATTTTATACCAAAATAGACCCTGGGCTTTCAATATTTAATAACGGGCGGAAATAATATTATGATTTTTAACGATTCAGGTGTATTCGGGACTGTATCTTAGGAAAAAAATTTAGAGATTTATGGCAGTTCTTATTATTTTTGTAAATTCTACTGAATATAAGTATGGGAACGTTGCTTTTGAGAAATGTCGTCAGGGACGGAGTGTCTTGCGACATATATATAAAGGAGGGTGTTGTCAGCAGTATCGGTCGCGGTTTGGCCGTGGATGCTGATACTGTTCTGGACGGAGGCGGGAAGACTGTGATGCCTGCCTTTGTCAATATGCACACCCATTCGGGGATGACTCTTTTCAGGGGAATCTGCGAGGACATGCCGCTTTCAAGGTGGCTTGAAGCGGTATGGAAGGCCGAGACCGTACTGGACGACGAATTTGTCTACTGGGCGACCCGTCTGGCATGTCTGGAGATGATAAAGACCGGTACTGCGGCTTTCAACGACATGTACTGGAGAGTGGACAAGGCCGCAAGGGCGGTGGAGGACAGCGGCATGAGGGCGCATCTTACTTACTGTTTCCTAGACGGCGGCGACAAGGATAAGCAGAGACTTCAGAGGGAGGAGTGCGAGGCTATGTACGAGGCTTCCAGGTCCTGGTCTCCAAGGGTACGGTTCGGTGTGTCGGTTCATGCGCATTATACTGTGTGCGATGACAATATGCTGTGGGCGGCTGATTTTGCAAGAAGCCGCTCACTGCTGCTGCATACGCATATCTCGGAGACCCGTGGGGAGAACGAGGCCCATCTGGCCCGTTACGGTGTGTCGCCGACCCGCCGTCTGGCGGATATGGGACTGCTCGGCAGGGATGTAGTGGCGGCCCATACTCTCTGGCTCAATGAGGAGGATGTGCGTCTGCTTGGAGAGTCCGGAACCACGGTGGTGCACAATATAAACTCCAATCTAAAGTTGGCTTCCGGTTACCGTTTTCTGTACAATGAGCTGCGGGACGCGGGAGCCAATGTGACGATGGGCACTGACGGTTGCGGCTCATCCAACAACCTGGATATGAGGGAGGCATTGAAGACCGCAGCCCTTATGCAGAAGGCGTGGAGGGATGATCCGGCGGCCCTGCCCGTGGACGAGCTTCTTGCTATGGGAACGCTTAACGGTGCAAAGGGGCTGCGGCTCAACTCCGGAGCAGTGGAGGAGGGCTGTATCGCAGACCTTGTATTGGTGGATACGGATTCGGCATTTTTTATACCTGAGCATAATTTCAAGGCCAATCTTATATATGCGGCCAACAGTTCCTGCATCGACACGCTTATCTGCGATGGCCGTGTGCTGATGTCGGGCGGCAAGGTTGACGGAGAGAAGGAGGTGCTGGCACGCGCAAGGGAGGAAGCCGGACGTTTTATAAGGAAAATAAATTCAATATAATATGGATAGTAGAATGACAGCTATAATCGAGGCGGCGGATTATATGGCCTCGCGCCTCGGAGACCGGAAGCCTCAGGTGGGAATAATCTTGGGCAGCGGTCTCGGCAAACTGGCCGACAGGATAGAGGAACCGATGGTGATACCCTACACCGATGTGCCTAATTTTGTAAAATCCACAGCGATAGGCCATAAAGGCAACTTCATCGCGGGAACTCTCGGCGGGAAATTCGTACTGGCCATGCAGGGCCGTTTTCACTATTACGAGGGATATCCCATGGAAAAGGTGACTTTGCCGGTAAGGGTTATGGTGCGTCTGGGCATCAAGACTCTCTTCGTGTCCAATGCCGCAGGCGGTGTCAATTTCGACTTCAGGGTGGGAGACCTGATGATTATCAAGGATCACATCAACAAGCTGCCCAACCCTCTTATCGGACCCAATCTGGATGAGTTCGGCCCGCGTTTCCCGGACATGACCCGTCCGTATGATCCCAAGTTGATCGCTCTTGCCGAGGAGATAGGTCGTGAAAAGGGCATAGAACTGAAGAAAGGAGTCTATCTGGCCGGAACGGGCCCCAGCTATGAGACTCCGTCCGAATACAAGTATTTCCGTATGATAGGCGCCGATGCGATAGGCATGTCAACCATCCCGGAAGTGATAGTGGCCCGCCACAGCTCTGTGCCGGTGTTCGGCATGTCGGTGATAACGAATGAGGCTCACGATGACTATGCCGAGGACTTCGAGAACAACGGAGACGATGTCGTAAGGGCGGCGGATGCGGCGGCAGACCGTATGACGGCTATTTTTACGGCATTGATAGAGAGGATGTAACGCCGTGCAGCTCGACAGTCTGTTCACATACGACAGTGTGGCGCTCAACGCAGCGGGTGACGGAGTGGTGATAGTCGACCAGACTCTGTTGCCTGGAGAGGAGCGGTTTCTTACCCTCAGGGATGAGCACGAGGTCTATGAGGCTATCGCCAAATTGCGGGTCAGGGGAGCTCCGGCCATCGGTATCGCGGCCGCCTACGGGCTGTATGTGGCGTCCCGGAGGGCGGCTGCGGAGCCTGGATTCGATATCGCGAATGCCCGGGATGAATTTTACCGCATCAGCCGGTATCTCTGCTCGGCCCGTCCCACAGCCGTGAATCTTTCCGCGGCCCTGCGGAGGATGGAGCGGCGCTTCGACTCCCTGGCCGCCCGGCTTGCTTTTCCGGAGTTGCTGGAGGCCCTGCACGGTGAGGCGGAGGCGATAAAGGCGGAGGATATGGCCATGTGCCGCTCCATAGCCGGATTCGGGGCGGAGCTGATAAGCCGTCCCGGGATGGGGATTCTGACGCATTGCAATGCCGGGCACTATGCTGTCTCCAGATACGGTACGGCATTGGCTCCCATATATCTGGCACAGAGCCGCGGCATGGCTCCGCGTGTCTATGTCGACGAGACCCGCCCGCTGATGCAGGGGGCGCGTATTACCGCTTTCGAGCTTCAGAAAGCAGGGGTGGATGTGACTCTGCAGTGTGACAATATGGCCGCTTCCCTGATGGCATCGGGCAAGATAGACCTGATATTCACCGGTTGTGACAGAGTGGCGGCAAACGGGGATACGGCCAACAAGATAGGCACGTCGGCCTTGGCCGTGTTGGCCTCTTATTACCATATCCCTTTCTATATTCTCGGCCCGACGTCATCGATAGACCCTACGACAGTTTCCGGAGCGGATATCCCGGTGGAGCAGCGCGGGGAGGATGAGGTCACGGAACTGTATTTCAGGAAAAGGATTGCTCCGGAGGGTATCAGTGTGTACAATCCGGCTTTTGACATTACCCCGGCCTCACTTATAAGCGGAATAGTGACGGAAAAGGGTGTCTTCAGGTATCCGTACGATTTTTCAGACTTAAAACAAAAAGACCTGGCGTTATGATGATAAAGAATCTGGTTTTCGATCTGGGCGGGGTGATTGTCCCCCTGAACCGTGTCGCCTGTATCAGGGCATTCAACGACATCGTAGGCTACAAGGATTTCGGTGAGGTGCTCAGAACTTACCGCCAGATAGGCTTTTTCGAGAAATTCGAGACAGGACAGATATCTGCGCGGCAGTTCCGGCAGATTATACGGACTCATTCGGCCATTATCAGGGACGGTAAGCCCAAGATAGTGTCCGACAGGGAGATAGATTATTCTCTCAACTGCTTCCTTTGTGAGATTCCCCAGGACAAGATAGAGACCCTGCTTTTTTATCGGAGAGATTACCGTATGCTGCTGCTCAGCAACACCAATCCTATCGGCATGGCCTACTGCCGTAAGCTGTTCAAGGATAAGGGATATGATGTGAAGGAACTGTTCGAGAAGCTGTATCTGTCATACCGGATGAGACTCGCCAAGCCTGATAAGGCCATATTCATAAAGATGATAGAAGATTCGGGCATAGTGCCCGAAGAGACACTGTACATAGATGATTCCCCGGCCAATATTGAAGCCGGACGGGCACTGGGCCTGCACACTGTGCTCTATAACCCCAAGGAGGACCTGTATGGCAAGATTTCTGAGTATCTCGAGCGGGAGCAACGGTAACTGTTATTATATAGGCAATGAGCATACGGCTTTAGTCGTGGATGCCGGCATCGGTTTCCGTACGATAAAGCAAAGGCTGGCCAAGGCAGGAGTCGATGTCTCGTCAGTGGAGATGATATTCGTGACCCACGATCATGTGGACCATGTGCGCGGTCTTCTGTCGCTGGCCCAGAGGCTTTCTGTGCCGGTGTATGCTACGGCAAGGCTTCATGACGCACTCTCGCGCCACAATGCCGTAGGATCTGATCTGGCAGGGTCCCGCAGAGTGCTGCGCCTTGGTGTCACGGAGCGGATACGGGGAGTGGACTGCGTGGCCTTCGAGGTGCCGCATGACGCGACTCAGACTCTGGGCTATTATCTGGATTTCTTCGGGACCCGCTTTGTATTCATGACTGACCTGGGACGGGTGCCGGAATACGCCTATCCTTATTGCCTGCAGGCCGACTACGTCATCATCGAGTCCAACTATGACATCGACATGCTTATCCGGGGCCGGTATACACCGGACCTCAAGGCCCGGGTCATGAGCGACCGTGGGCATCTGAGCAATGACGACTGTGCCGGGGCTCTCAGACGCATCTGGCATCCCGGCCTAAAAGGTGTTTTCCTCTGTCATCTCAGTCAGGACAACAACACTCCCGGCCTGGCATACCGTACTTCGTATTACGCGCTGAAGTCCATCGGCCTTTCAGTTCCCGAAGACCTCCAGCTCGTCTGCCTTCCCCGTTCCGACATCTTCTCCCTCGACTTCTGAGCGGTTTCCTCCGGTCACTGCTCCGTTCGGTAATGGTACACGAACAATCCGGGATTGTCACCGTAAGTGAAGAGGAATATCCTGCCTCCTCTCTCATCCACGGCACAGTGGCCGCTCCGGTCCAGAAGAAGTCTTTCCTCCGGCTTGCCCGATATGCTGAACACATCCAGGACTGCGTCAGGGGACTCCTCTCCGGATGCGGGTATGAACCCGTCGAGATTCTTCAGGAAGACTCTTTCCCCCACATGGACATATCCTCCGTAGTATTTCCGCTGAGAGTCAAGTATGTCTCCCTGGAGATTACGGGCTATCTCCTCGGAGTATCCCGGCTCTCCGAAGGATACCGAGACGGCCTTGCCGCTTCCGGTATCGAAGAACAGGACTTCCCTGTAGAAGCTGTACCCGAACACTATCGTGCTGCCGTTACCGGAGGCCGCTCCAAGATACGGAAGCCAGTCCCCGCCAGTTTTGTTGAGGTAGCATAAAGGCTTTACCGTGCCGTCGTCCTCCATCCTGTTAAGGCTGTAGTTGGAGTCATTCCCGACCTCGAGGAAGTAGAAACGCCCGTTCTGCTGGCATACGGGTGCTGTGAAGGAATAATTGAATACATGGCCTTTCGTCTGTTGTTCCAATGCCTCCAGTTCCTTCAGCTCCATGGTCCCGGTAATGCCGTAGAACCTGTTGGTGCTCATGACTGAGACACCGCATATACAGCCTTCGGCATCTGTGGGGAACAGCATAATCTTGTCAAATATGGATACATCGGGCAAGCTCAGTGTGCCTTTCAGAACAATGTCTTCCTCCGTTACGGAGTAAACGGCTACAGAGCTGCGCACTGTGCCGGCCTTTCTGTCCTCGGTTTTGCTTAGAGTGACGATGTGACCGTTGGCCGATATGACGGAGTTTACAGGCGTATCCGGGATGTCCATGCGGACAGGAGTTCCGCTTAATGCGGTCTCCTTGAATGTGTCTTTTTGGGATGTGCAGGCGCTCAGTGCCGACAGGGCAAGTGCCGCGGATGTGAGAATCATGGTCAGACGTTTCATGGGTAAAATATTTTTAATAAATCATAATAATCAAAAAGTTACGAACATCTTCAGGAAGTAGCTCCTGGGCCGTATGAGGTAGTCGGTGGAGAAGCTGCTTGCGGCGGAGAGCACGGAGTAGACGTACTCCCGGGTGTCGAGGAGGTTGGAGCAGGTGAGCTCCCACCGGAACCGCTTCCACTTGTAGCTGAGGGCGGCGTCGAAGAGGACGAAGTTGCGGGCCGCAGAGGAGGCGCTGTTGTAATAGTGCTCCCCGGTCAGGGAGAGTCCGATGCCCGCGGGAAGGCGGAAGCTGAGGGTCAGGTCGTTGGAGGCGGTCAGCAGCGGGGTGAGGCTCTCGCCCGAGGCCTGCCGGGAGAGGGAGTACATCACGCTGCCGTCGTAGGTTATGCCGAGGAACTTGAACGGGGACAGGGAGATGTCCAGCCCGGCCGAGTATCCCTGCATGCTCATCCGCGCCACCTGCTCCTGAAGCAGGAAGGGTGAGTCCGTCCATGAGGCCCCGAGCTCCAGCTTGGCGGTCAGGTCTTTCCAGTAGAATCCCTTGCTCAGCTCGATGCCCGCGCTGAACGAGTGTGACAGTTCCGCCGTGCGTTCGGTGATGGTGGTGGAGTAGATGCCGTCGAAGTCGTACCCGTAGAGGATGTTGGGCTTGGTGAGGGAGTATCCCGCGCTGAGGTTGAGGAAGAACATGTTGAAGATGTCCTTGTAGCTGAGTCCGAGGGAGAAACGGTTGCGCATGCCCTCGGTCAGGTCGGCCGTGTAGCGGGTCAGGCTGCGGTAGTCGCTCAGGACAGCGCCCTCGAACAGGGTGGACAGCTCCGGCATGGACCAGCTCATGGAGTAGCCGAGGCTGATGTCGGTGGAGGCCGCGGGCTTTATCTTCATGTCGACCCTGGGTTCGGCGAAGACCTTGTGCCGGGCTGTCCGCGAGCCTCCCAATCTGTCGTCGAGGAACGTCATGTAGTAGACCACGGGGATGAATATGCTGAGGTCCAGGTGCAGGGATGTATAGTAGGCGTAGACGGCCGGGGCTACCCTGAGGCGGTGCATCATCAGGCGGTTGGCGGCCTCAGAGGGGTCTTCGAGCTGTCCTAATGGGGTGCTGAGGCGGCTGTCGAGACTGTTCAGTCTGTAGCTGGCCGAGAGGGTGGGCTCCACCCTCATGTCCCACAGCCGGAAACTGGTGACATTGCCGGCGAAGAGGGATGCCGTGAAGGCGTCCGCGGTGACGTCCTGCACCGCTCCGGCCCATTGTCCTCCGTTCCCGGCTATTGCCAATGAATACGGCGTGCGCTCGTAGGCGGCCCGGGCGTTGATTTCGAAGGCGCTCTTCTCCCCGCTGCGGTGTATCAGGCTGGTCGTGGTGGATGCCCTGAGCGTGGTGCGGTCGAAGTCCTGCCCCATGCCGTTGACCGAGGACGCTATGTCGAGGAACTCGGCTGAGAAGATGTTGCGGTTGTTCACGTAGAGGCGGTCCCCGTTGCTCTTGAAGCTGAGCTCGGCGTTGACCTTGTCCGTGCCTATGACGTTGGATATGCCCTCGCGTATGAGGTTGACGGAGGAGTCGGGGAGCATCCACCGGGTCTCGGAGATGTTGTCGCGCAGCTCGGTGTCGTTGAGGTACGAGAGGTTGAGGTTGATGTCCGTGCCCCCGGAGGTGCGGAACAGCTCGTTGAGCGAGGCCGAGTAGGATGTGTTGCGGTAGTGGCGCTCCTTGTCGATGGCCGGGGGCGAGGCGAGAGTGGCGGAGGAGAGCACCGGGTTGAGCCTGCCGCTGCCGGAGGTGAGGTCCTCCAGCTCGTACGCGAGGTCGTCGCCGGTGTTGTTGGTCTTGCCGGTGAGGATGTGCTGGCTGCTGTGCCCGAAGTACATGGGCGCGGCCTCGGCGTTCCACAGCCCTCCGTCCCCGTAGCCGCCTCCCGCTGCCGCCGACAGCAGGAACACTCCGCGCGAGGAGGCTTTCAGCTTGAGGTTGATGTAGGTCTTGTCGGAGGGTACGAGGTCCTTGAGGGCCTTGATGGCCTGGTGGTTCTCCAGTATCTCCACGGAGGCTATGTGGTCAGGGGAGATGTTGCGCGTGGCTATGCCGTACCGGCCTTTGAGCAGGTCCATGCCGTCTATGGTGAGGCCCGCTATGGGCTTGGCCTTGTAGAGTATCTGCCCATTGTCCCTGACCGTGATGCCGGGCAGCTTGCGGATCACGTCCTCTATGACCATGTCCTCCTGGGTGCGGAATGACGCCACGTTGTAGGACACCGTGTCGTCGCCCTTCATCTCCATCTTCGGGGCGGTTACTCTCACCTCGTTGAGCTCCAGCATCGACTCCTCCACCTCGAAGTCATACCGCCCGCCGGCATTGGGCACGGTGCGGCGCACTGCCTTGACGCTCATGCCCGACACTCCTATGACCACGCTGTCGGCCTCCGAGCGGAAGCTGACGGAGTAACGCCCCTCCTCATCGGTGGTGGTGTAGCCTATGGCCACCCCGTCCGCGGTCCGGCTTATGATGACGTAGCAGACGGCGGGCTCTGAGGTGCCGGCGTAGCGGATGATGCCCTCGATGGTGGTCAGGGGCGGCTCCTGCGCGGAGGCGGTCCGCCCTGCGGCGCAGAGGAGGACGGTGGACAGAAGGACGGGGAGGAGCGCGGCTGCTCCGGCGGTACGGGTGTGTCTGGGTCGGGCTTTCATGGTATCTGTTCCGGTTTAGGAAAAAAATTACTCCAGCTCTATCGGGTCGTAGTACATGGCTACGGAGTATTCGTTGTCACCGGGCTCTCTCGCTCCTCCTTTTCCGTCTGGCAGGAGAGTCCTGATGCCTGCGTTCTTCAGGAATGCAAAAGGACGGAGGTACATGTCCTTCAGAATCTTTCCGGCTTCCTTGGGACTGCATTTCTGGAAGAGGTACTGCTTCTCGTAGATGGGCCACGAGCCTTTCTCGATGCCGGTCATGGTCCAGGAGAAATGTTTTCCGGCGTCCTCCACTTTCAGGATCAGTCCGGGCAGGCCGCGGAATTTGTAGGGACCGCCGTCCACCGGGATGTCGGGGCAGAACCACGCCGTCCACTCCCTTCCTCCGAATGTGGTGACTGCCTTCTGGCACCGGTAGTCCCCGACCTGCTCCGCCTCGCCCGTAAGGGACCACTGCATGGGAGCGCTGCCACTCTCGTACTGCAGTATCGGGCCTGTCATCAGGGTTCTGCGGTTGATTCTGCATTTGTCGCCGGATATGAACAGTTCGATGGGATAGACCGATGAGGAGCCCAAGTTCCTCGGCATCTCTCCGCGTTCAATCATTTCGCGGTTCAGTATTTCCCGTGCTTCGAGTGTCTGGCTGTAGTCTTTGCGTACCCGGTCTCCGAACTCCACGATACGTGTGTCGGAGAGAATCTCATTTTCGGTAAAGACATGGTCGTCCAGACCGCCCGGTTCGGAAGTGCTGTAGAACAGCGCGTCGCGGAAAGTCATCCTATAGGACACTCTCAGAAACGCTGTGTCAAGGGTGACGTTTTTGTCCCATGTGTTGTTGGGTATGGGCCGGTAGGGGGACTGTGCGCCGCACAGCATGGAGGCGGCACACAGCAGAGTGATGACGCCGGCCGTAAGTTTTGCTGTTAATGCTGGTCTGTTCATAATCATACATTTATTTTAAACTTTATGATAATAGTAGCCGCGTTTATTCCAAGGGCGGATAATAGCCCTCATTATGACCCGGTATCTCAACGGTTCTGGTGGAGCCGTCAGGCAGCATCACTTTCATCGGCTTTCCGGAGGTCCTCAAAAAGCCCGGGGACCTCCACATCATCCGCCATAATCCCGCGATATTTTTTTTACTTGTTTTCTCGCATCTGCAGTGCAGGCCTATTGCCGATGTCTTATTCTGGGGGTATCTGTATATGCTCCGGTCTCTGCCGTTTTCCAGTCCGACGGCCTCCCACCGAAGCAGGCCTTCGGAGTCTTCGGCTTTTAATATCAGGCCCGGCAGCCCTTCGAGTTTCCATGGTCCGTAAGGGTACGGTATGTCCGTTGAGAAGGATACCGTCCACTGCCTGCCGTTGAGTTGGCCCTCGGCCACCTGACACCGGTATCCGCAGACGGTGTCTGTCCTGCCGGTGAGCCTCCATTTTGTCGGCTCTATCGCCTCATTGTAGTAATAATCGGTGTTTTCTATCCTCAGCAGGACATATCTGGACGAAGACGGAATGCTCCTGAATATCTCATAATAGGTGACAGTCTGGTCTTCCGGTATGATGGAGGACGTTATGTCGGTGAAAGCGTTCATTCCTCTGCTTATCTCGGAGGCATAGACCCCGGATTGCACTGAGTCCCTGATATAGGCGTTGTAACTGTAGTAGTGAGTCAGTCTCCCGCCTATCTCCAGCATATAAGGCTCATGCAGGCATTTGCCGGACAATGTGTCGGTGACGCATTCGAATCCGTACATTATGCACATGGTCATTGTATCTGCCCTCTCCCTGAGGCTGAAGTCCCTTGCAGTAGGGAAATACCTCCCGCTGCTGACAATCCCGGCAACCTCCTGGTCGCTGAGATTCTGGGACTTCGCCAAAGGAAGGATTGCGATGACGGCAAGCAGTACCGATGCTGTTCTTGACTTGAAATCAGTGTGCATTATTTTGAACGTTGCTGAGGTTGGACTTTTATAGTGATGCGTACTTTCTTTATCTACTTGTTGCCTTATGCTTTTGGTGTGACTGTTAGTCGAGTTCTATCGGGTCGTAGTGGAACGACTCGCTTTTCTCCTCGTGGGTGAGTTCTCTGAGCTCATGTGTCTGGGGATCCCCCTTATAGACGCGCATGCCGCGGCTCACCTTCCACTGGTAGGGATTAGTGAACATCTGCCGGATGTATTTCCTGGCCTGGGAACGGGTGCAGTCCTGGTAGAGGAGCCGTTTCTCGAGAATCGGCCATAAACCCCGCTCAATGGCGGTAAGCTCCCAGCTGTAGGTGCCGGTGGTGTCCTCTGCCTTGAGTATGAGGCCGGGCAGGCCGCGGAACTTGTAGGGGCCGCTGTCCACCGGCAGGGCGGGACAGAACCAGGCGTGCCATACCCGGCCCCGGAATTCGGTGACGGCTTTTTGGCATTTGTATCCCATGACGGTGCAGGTATCGGAGGTGAGCTCCCATCCGAATGCGGGTGTGTCCTCCCGCCAGCGGAGTACCGGACCGAGTATTATGGTCTTGTGGATGACGGTGATACCGTCCGGAGTGAGATACAGCTCAAAGGGATTGACCGGGCTGTCCGGGTCATGAGAGTCGAAGGCACCGTCGGCCTGCTTCCAGGCATTGTGTCCGGCCATCTCGGAAGCCTCCAGTATCAGGCTGTACTCTTTCTGCAGCCCGTTGCCTATCTCCACCATCCTCCTGTCCACATGGGAACTGTCCGGTCCGGTCTCGGAGGGGAAGCGCATCAGGTACTCCAGGCGCATCGTGGCCTCACCGATGGTGTCGGTCCTGTCCCAGCGGACATCGATGTACATCCCACCTGAGTATGGTGTCTGCGCACTTAACGTATCGGTAAATAGGACCAGGTACAGCAGCGGCATGGTGAAAAATACAGCACTTCTCATTATTGTCTTCATATGACTAAACCATTTAATATTATATAATCATGTCAGTAAAGTATAAACCTTTTGTTCTTCAGGTCCAGCATGACATTCCAGTGCCGGAGGATGCCGGTGCCCATGATGGCAACCGGATATTTTAAAACACTTTCCTCATGCCAGTATCCCTCATTGAGTATTGTCATGCTGATCTTCAGGCTGTCGGTGGATGAAGTGAGAACTCCCATGCCGTCAGGCAGCATGATCTTGTCGGCCATGAGCGTATATTCCTCGCACCATTCTTTTTCAACCGCCTGTGACTGAGGGCATGAGCTGAAGAACTCCCTGACTGCCTGGTCGCTGTGCATGGGACTGTGCTCGAACCATATGGCTCTGGTGCTGCCGTAGTCAATGAGGATTTCCCTGTCTATCTTCAATGTGTCACTTCCTCTGATAACCGTGACAGGGAAATGGGTGTAAAGATACCTGCCGGACTCTATTCTCATCGGAAAGATTGCTGCTCCAGGCGGAACAGTGTCCCTGTCGTGGATGCGGATGTAGCGGTGCGTCATATTGATTTCCCAGATTTTCCGGTCTATGGCATACTGCGGACAGATGATGCCGTCGCTGTCGGGGAAAAGGTCCCGGTCGTCATCGGGAGAGAGACACCAGGCGTAAGTGTTGCCTGTGCTGTATCCGTCGATGGAGGCGGAGTCTATCCGGTTTTTCCGGTGCAGCCCTTCGGTAGCGGCGGCGTTCAGCAGTCCCGCGCAGGCGGTCTCAAGGGTCATCTCTCCTGCGCCTCCGCTGTCAAAGATAAGGGTAAGGTCGAGAGTGTCCACCTGCGTTTGCACGAGAATCCTGCCCTCATCGGTCAGTACGAAGTTGCTTTCATGCGCGGTAGAAGTGCTCTGCGCGTTTCCCCCGCTGCAGCTGACAATTGCCGTCAATATGCCCGAAAGCAAGATGATATATGCGTGATTACCTTTCATATTCGTTTCTTTACTGTGAATGTTATCCGTATGTCGTTCATAATGGTTACTTAACTCTTAAAGGGTTTGTTTCCGTGCTGTATCTAATGTGCATCAGGTCTTCTTTGTTTCTGATGACGTCCATGCTGATGTCCTCGTTATGACCTGTAAACAGCAAAAGTGAGTCAATACCCTCGGCGGTATAACCGCTCAGCATCTGCCCGTTGATTCTTACTATGGAGTCTCCGGGGTGGAGTCCGGCATTTTCGGCAGGAGAGTCTTTGAATATCATGCGGACTTTATTCTGAAAAATGGTAAAACCAAGGTTGGTTATTATCGGTGCATCGTAATTGGATATGTGGGACGGCTTTTCATATTCATAATCCCAAAGAATCAAACGCATATTTTTGAGATCTATCATGGAGTTGTAATGCCGCAGAAAACCAAAACCCAACAGCAGCATATCGGGTATCTCCGTTATCATGCTGCCGGTCTCAAGGGTTGACAGTAAAAATATATTGTCGTCGGATTCATTTATGTCCTGAAGCCCGTCCGGAGTGATAATCTGTTCTGCCAATGCTATTCTGTCCGACATAATGTCGGAATAGCGTTCTACATGTTTGACAGAATCAATGAAAGATGCCAATGCATTATCGGAGTCTGTGAATCTTCGGATCCATAGAGATGCAAAGCATCCGTAATCTACTATAAGGTTGTCCAGGTTCACAGTATCAGTGCCTTTGATTACTGTTATCGGCATATCGACAATCAATTGCATATTCCTGCATTTCATAGGGAACGCCACAGAATTTGGAGGGAGTGTATCATTCTCATGAATCCGGATATATCCGTTTTCCATATTGACTTCCCAGATTCTTCTGTCATTTTTGTAGTCCGGACAGATTGTTCCGTTAAAATACTCCCCGAAGATTTTATTACCGGAAGTTACGACATTCCTCATGTAACTTGGGATAGACGGGAAAACAAGATTATGCCCGGAAGGCATTCCTTCAATATAGGTAAAATCAGAAGAATCCAGTTGGTAGCAATATCTTAATTCCTGTTTTGTATCAATGCCGATGATTTTTAATATATCGTCATCCAAACATAATTTGCCCAAAGCGCCGGTGTCAAACAGCAGCATAGTTTCCGTAGTGTCAACTGTGGCCTTTACGCCTATGCGATTGCCCCTTACAATTATGTTACGCTCCTCCGTTGTGTCCACGTCATAGTGGGAATTACAGCCCAATACGATCAAGAGCGACAATACCGATAATACCGATAATACCCTTTTCATTTGCGTAGAAAGTCTTAATCTTCAGTTAGTAAGTTCAATTGTAAAAGTGGCGTTGCGGCATGCGCATCCACATGGAAGATTGGGATTTATTCCCGTTGTCTTGGGCAGTTCTCTGCCCGACTGGTTTCTGGTCTCTTGGGTATTGAGTTTTAAGTCCATTGCTATAAGTGTTACGTGATGCATATATGCTCCTCTCTTTACAGTATCACCGGATAGAGTAGGGCTGCCGTTCCGTGTCGGAATACTGCTAAGGTCTTGACTGTGTGG
>DVHR01000051.1 GCA_018711925.1 Candidatus Coprenecus pullicola | reverse complement strand
GTATGGAAGGGGCTGCATTATGTACAATTTTACATTGTAAATATAGGAAAAAATGCCTTGCTGAAAGCAAAGTGATTTTTATTTTATTGCAAATGCAATTATTGTATTTGCAATAAAATGTAATGGACACAAATGTTGATAAATCAATTACAAATCGGTGTGTTAAGTTGATGACGGTTCATCAGTCCAAGGGACTCGAATTTCCTTATGTATTCATAGCGGAGCTTAATGAAGGTATTTTCCCTAACTATAAAGCTATCCGATACAGGAAAGAAAATGGGTTAGAAGAAGAAAGGAGACTGATGTATGTTGCATCCACTAGGGCAGAGAAGAGGCTCTTCCTGACGGAATCGGAAGGATTTAATTTTCATGTCGGGATAAACAAATATCCTTCCCGGTTTATTTTAGAGATAGAAAACGGGCTTATAAATGTTGACGGCGATATAAAGCAGAGTCTTTACGAGGAGACAAAGAAGCTTATTGCGCTTCAGGAGCGGAAGACCGGGGAAGCTTCTGCTGATTTTAAAATGTGGGATTATGTTGTGCATGAGCATTTTGGAGAGGGTGCCGTGACAACAGTTAATCAGGAAGATGAGTCATGTGAGGTTCTTTTCTTCAAGGAAAGGAAAACACGGCACCTCAAATACTCTGTATTGAAATACGTAAGTACTCAGAATATAATTCCCGCTATTGCTTGGACTAAATGGGAAGAATGTGGTGGTGACAATATGGCCCCCTCTGTCGTCTGTGCGTTTAGAGATACTGATTTCCAGATGAGTATTAATATAAATGCGGATGCGTACGAACCTATTGTTGTATATACCGGTAGATATACGATAAACGAATTGTGTGATGTGAAAATGGATTCAGAAGGAAGAGCGGCTTCTTTTATCGGTCATTACTATGGAGATTATCTTGCCTTAAAAGAAAATTCAGAAAATAGCGAGCTTGTTTATCTGTTGTCTATCTCAGACAGATGGTATTATGAATGAGTGAATTTGTAGATAGACTGAGAATTAGGTTCTTAAAAAACAGTATCAGTATCTTGGTCATCCGGCCTAGTGGCTGGTATGGGGACATCAGATTCAGCCGGTGGGCATATTATAACAGAGGCCGCCAGACCAACTGGCTCTGCATCAAGTGAGGTGCGGGTAACACAGAATTCAGCTTATCTTCCAGTCGCTGAGCGTCCGTCTCTCGGTGTCGAAGGAGATGGCTACCTTGACTACGGGGAGGCCGCAGAGGGCGAACCGCTCGGGGTAGTGCCGGAGGTCGATCTGCTGCATGGCGGTGTCTGCGGTGGTGTCTATTTTCAGTTCCATGATGTAGAGCGTGGTAGCCGTGCGCAGGACTGCGTCCACACGTCCTTTCGGGGTGCGGACCTCGATGTCCACGTAGTATCCGAGCAGGGAGAGTATGACGTAGAGCATCTGCTGGTAGTGGCCCTCGTAGGCGGTGTGGTCTGCGTACGGGACTGTGGACAGGAAGGTCTGGAGGGTACGCAGGGCTCCGTCCATGTCCCCTTCACGTATGGACTTGGAGAGCCGGGCCACAGTGGCCGAGGCCTTGTTGGCAAGGGGCTCGGTCACGTAATTGGGCAAAAGGGACTGCATCAGTCCGGTCCTGACTTCTTCGTTGGGTATGTCCAGCAGGTAGAGCTCGGTATCCCGGTCATAGTTCTTGATGGTGATATATCCGCTCTGGTACAGTAGCGGGGTCGGCTCGTCCATTCTCTCGGCCGGAGCATCGAAAGCCGGTGACAGGACCTCGTTGCGGCCTATCTGCGAAGGCTCGACATGGAACTTCCGCAGCATTTCTATCAGGTATGTTGGAGTGTCGCTGCCGAACCAGTAAGGCCTGATGGCCCCGTCGGCAAACGCGCAGACAAGGCTGTAGGGATTGTAGATGTCCTCGGACGGCCAGGTGAAGTGATATCCGTCGTATTTTGCCTTGAGCTTCGCGACGGTGTCCTCCCGGCTAAGTCCCATCCTCTCCGCCAGTGCGTCTATGTCTGTGCTCATCTGGGTCAGTATCTCATTCTCGGTGATACCGCAGACGGCGGCGTATTCCGGCTGCATGGAGATGTTGCGGATATTGTTCAGCTCGCTGAATATGCTCAGCTGGGAGAATTTTGTGATGCCGGTCATGAACACGAAGCGCAGCCAGGGGTCGCAGGCCTTCAGCGGGCTGTAGAAGTTGCGCATCACATCCCGCAGCACCGGCAGATTCTTATCCTCGTGCACCACGTCCAGCAGGGGAGCGTCGTACTCATCGATCAGCACTACCACTTTCTGCCCTGTCTGCCTGTATGCCCTGCGTATGATACCTGTAAGCCTGTCGTTAAGACCGGTCTCGGCCTCATCTTTTCCGTACAGTCTCTCGTACTCCCGCAGCTGGAGGCTCAGCATCGATTCCAACTGCTCCTTGCCGGCATGCTTGGCCATGCTCATGTCAAAGTGCAGCACGGGATATACCGTCCATTCTTTCTCCAATTCCTCAATGGCAAGTCCCTCGAAAAACTCTTTCCGCCCTTCGAAATAGCTGTGCAGGGTAGACACCAATAGAAACTTTCCGAACCGCCTGGGACGGCTCAGGAAGACGTATCTTGCTCCGGAGTGCGTCATACGGTAGACGTACTCCGTCTTATCGACATACAGGTAGTTTTCTCCAGTCCTGAGGTCTTGGAATGTCTGTACACCTACCGGGTAAAGTCTCTGTTCCTTGTTCATAATCATAGCAATCTGCGGTTAGCCCCTACAAAAATACTCATTTCCGCCATTATATCCAAACTTGATCAGTTGTTGACGGGGTGAATCCGGCGCGTCCTGCTTTGCGATACTATCGGACCATTTCTGCGATTGCCCTGGCCATGCGGCGTTCGGGGTGGTCGAAATGATTGCCTGGATTCCATTCGAAGACGGTGTCGATGCCCTTGGTCTTTACTGCATCAACGACGGCAGCGGTGCAGGTGCCCACTTGGCTCATGAGGGGATGTCGGGTGTGGCTCTCCCGGTCTCCGAGAGAAATGCAGACCTTGCCGATGTGGCCGGCCGGGGCATTGTTCCTTATGAAATCCGTGAATCCGGGATACCAGAGCGAGCCGGAGACACTCGCCACACGGGCGAAATTTCCGCTTGTCCAGCCAGCCCAAAGGGCGAACAGACCTGCGAGGGAGTAGCCGGCGATCATCGGAATCTGCTGCAGGATACCCATTGCCTTGAGACGGCCCTCTACCTCAGGCATGCATTCTTCCGTCATCCATTTCAGATGTGCCGTTGCCTGGCCCTTGTATGGAGCCTGCCCCTTCCAGACTGCCGGAGCGGGCCACGGAGACAACTCGTTGTCCAGCCCTCCGCCCGGATTGTTGACAGACACCAGTACCACCGGAGGGCAGCCCGGCATTTCCCTACAGGCCTGCCATACATCCTCCCCGTTTCCGCGGAACGAGTGTATGTAGATTACCGGCATGGAGGTTGTGGCAGTGAGGCCGGCAGATTCGTCTTGCCATACGGTGTAGTTCATATCGTATTTGAAATACTGCAGCTCCCGGCCGTTAACTGCCGGAGCTTCCCTTCTTCTCCTCATCATCTGCACTCGTAACGGTGATGTCCAGTCGGCCTGAGAACGTCACAGTGTCATCCTCCTCCCTGTGCTTCTTCCGAGGTTGGTATATGCCGAGCACAATGAGTACTGCGGCGATGATGATGAGAATTCCTGTCCAATTCATATCGAAAAAGGTATTTCTATCCTGTTTCTGCTATTGTTTCAGCAGCCGCTCCCGTCCAGGCTGCACGATGCCCCTTCTGCGGCTGTGCTTCCGGCATCTTCCATCCCGGGGCTTCGCTTCGCATTTGCCTGAGCTTCTGGGGTAAGCCGGTGCAGACCCGCCTCTTCGGGGGAGAGGGTGACTCTTCCGTCCTCCAGTACGAAGCAGGGAATGCCGATGCTGCCGTTCCTGCGGGCCTCGTCGAAGACCGGGCTGCTGTCCCTCAGGCGGAGGAAGGCCTTGAGGTTCCTAACGTGTTCTCCGATGTCGATTATCTCGTATCCGTCATTATCCCTGACCTGTTCCTCGATACAGGCGCAGTCGGGGCAGGTGTGCATTCCGTAGATTCTGATCATGGTTCTGATATTTTGGATTTCTTCCGCGAAAATAGGCATTTAAATGAAATCCGACAAGGAAAGGTCCTCCTCCGTAATGCGATTTTAACAGTCCGGAAATATTTATGACAATGACCTGTCATATTTTTGAAACCCGGACTCCATACTTTTGCGGCCGTTATTTACGTTATGGATAAGAACAGGTTAATTTCAGCTGCAGTTGCAGTATTGATGATGTGTTCCGCCGCCGTTACGGCATCCGCACAGTCAAATGGCAGGGACACTCTCACATCAGGCCCCTGGCTTCAGGGACTGGAGAACAGGGAACTGAAGGCCGGAGCCTATATCAAGGACGGCAAGCTCAATTTCTCTACGAAAGACAATAAGTTCCATCTATGGTTCGACAACCGCATCTACACGGACGTGTCGTTCTACCTGCCCACGGAGTCCGTGGAGGGGCTTACTTCCAAGATCAACAACGACCTGGAGGAGGATGACGGGGTGTTCCGGTTCAGCAACGGTGCCAGTATCCGCCGGGCGAGGTTCGCGGTCAAGGCCGAGCTGTACGGGAAGTGGTTTGCGGAGTTCGACCTGGATTTCGCATACAACGAGGTGGAAATCAAGGATATGTACTTAGGGTACAATTTCAGTGAGCATCTGTCCGTCCAGGCCGGTCACTTCAAGGAGCCGATGAGTATGGAGAGAGTGACCAGTTCCCGTTATATCATGGCAAATGAGCGGCCTATGGCGGTCGAGGCTCTGGCCGGAGGCCGTCGTCTCGGTGTGGCGGTGACATGGTGGGGCAAATACTGGTGGGTATCCGGCGGAGTTTTCGGACAGCAGGTCGACATCATACAGAAGGAGCGCAACAGGGGCAGTGACGGTTACGGATTCACTGGAAGGGTGGCTGTGCCCATTATAAACAATGACGATATCACCCTGCACGTCGGCGGGTATGCAAGCTGGCGCAGACCGGATGCCGGCGGCGAGGAGGACCGTATCGCCCTGTTCCGGACTTTCCCTGAGAGCCGCACCGACCGCAGGCGTTTCGTGCAGGCCGAGGTGGGCAACGTGAACCATTACGCCACATTCGGGGCTGAGCTGGCCTTCAGGTGGAACAAGTTCCTGGCATACGGTGAGTATCTTTTCACTACCCTGGACCGCTACAAATACAACGGGAATGTCCGCGAGCCGCTTGCGGATGCGGAGTTTATGGGCTGGTACGCCACCGCGTCATACATGATCATAGGGGAGCAGAGACGCTACAGCCCGGCGGATGCCGAGTTCGGAGGAGTCAAGGTCAACCGCAAAGGAGGCAACCTGGAGGTCAGCGCGAGAGTCAGCCATTTGAACCTCAATGATTTTCACGACATGTCATCACCGATAACCGGCGGCTCGGCCTATTCCTACAGTGCCAACCTGAACTGGTATCCGGTAAGCAATATTCTCATAGGTCTCAACTATCTGTTCATGGACAACGACAAGTACGCCGACTCCAAGGGACAGATTACCGCCGGCAACATGCCTCTGAGCCAGGCCAGGCCGGAGGGCATCGACTTCCATGTGCTGCAGCTTAGGCTTATGGTGTCATTCTAACTATAAAAAGGTTAAATTCAAATAGATATGAAAAGCAGTAGATTCTTTTTCATGGCCGCTGCACTGACTGCGGCACTTACCATCACAGGCTGCAAGGACGACAGGGAGCCTGGAACAGAGCCTTCGGACGTTCAGGGTCTTTTTATCAATGAGATATGCTCGGGCGGTACGGACTGGATAGAGCTGTACAATGCCGGAGAGACGGAGATGAACCTGACGGGTTTCCACGTGCAGGACAATAAGGGGACTGACGAGGAATACACATTCCCGGATGGTTCCACTATCCCGGCAAAGGGCTTTTTAGTGATTGAGGAGGGTACTTTCCAGTTCGGAATATCAGGTGACGGAGATGCCATCACAGTGCTCGACGAGACTTATGCGAAGATAGATGAGGTCATCGTGCCTGCGATGGAGGACGGCTTCACCTACGCCCGCACGGAGGACGGCGGCTCTTCCTGGGATGTCATAGAGGGAGGTACAAAGGGCCGTTCCAATACCGGCACTCCTGACGATAATCCGGACCAGCCTGGAGACGAGCCTGGTACGGCCGATTATACAGTTTTGAGACTGAACGAGCTGAACGGCAATGACAAGTTCATCGAGCTGTACAATACTTCCGATACCGACATGGACATAGCCGGAGTGTATTTCACCAAGGATGACGAGGATACCTTCACGGCAGCTGCAGGAACAGTTGTGCCAGCCCACGGTTTCCTGACCGTCTGGTCCGAGAAGTCTGACAAGGCTGAGAGCACCGAGAATCCGGATTTCCCGATTTTCGAGTTCGGTCTCTCTGCCGACAAGTCGGTGAAGATAGAGCTGTTCGCTCCGGACGGAACTTCGATAGACCTGTTCAAGAACCTGAGCGAGGCCCTTGGCGAGACCTGGGGCGAGGATGACGGAATGTACGACAGCAAGGACAAAGGCTCCTTCGCCAGGGATGTGGACGGTACCGGTGACTGGTACATCATGACGGCAACCGAAGGCAGCAGTAATGCTTCGGCCGAGAAAGTAGAGGGCTCTAAGATAGAATGGTAAAAAGGTTAATATTAGTGTTAGTGAGTATTTCCCTGTTCTGCGGCTGTGTTGGGGCGCAGGACGGGGAAATTCTCCGTTTTGTGTACTGCTCCGACCTGCATTACGGCATAGACAGGGGGTTCCGCGGTGCGGAGAGTGTTCCGGCAGATTCGGTGAGCCGGGCGATGCTGCGGTCGTTCGGCCTTCTGGAAAATGCGGTGCTGCCGGATGACGGCGGAGTGGGAGGGGGCTGTGTATTCGGAGAGCCGGATTTCGTTGTCTGCACCGGGGATATCGCCAACAGGATGGAGCGCGGGGTACAGCCTGCCTCGGAGTCGTGGAGGCAGTTCCTGCGGGACTGGGCTGAATATCTGGACCGCCTGTACCTTGTCCCAGGCAATCACGACATCTCCAATGCCATCGGATATCCGAAGCCGATGTGCCCTGAACGGGATGCCTCCAGTGCGGCAGGTATTTACAACATGGCGATGCGTCCGGATACGGCTGTTAGGGCGGAGGATTTCGACTATGGGACGGACAGGACGCATTACACATTTGTCATGGACAGCGTGCGCTTCGTGTTCATGGGCATGTGGCCCGACTCGTGCATGCGGGAGTGGTATGGCAGTGCCGTGACGGCAGGAGATGACCTTCCCGTGCTGCTGTTCACACATGATCCTCCCGGAGCGGACGCAAAGCATTTCACCAATCCCCACAGCCCCCATGACATCAATCCCGCGGACCGCTTCGAGAACCTGCTGTCCGACACTTGCGCCGTCGGGAGCATCGACAGCCTGCCATTGGAGAACTGGCGTGCCCTGGAGCGCTTCATCGCGGGACATCCGGAGATAAAGGCGTATTTCCACGGCGACTGCAACTACAATGAGTTCTACACCTGGCACGGGGTGGACAGTACCGTAGCCCTGCCTGTCATCAGAGTGGACTCTCCCATGAAAGGGGAGCTGTCAGCGGAGAACGAGACCTTGCTTTCGTATGTCGTGGTCGTCCTGGACACCACGACAGGCCGCCTCACCGCCCGCGAATGCCTGTGGAACACCGACGGTGGTGCCTCCCTTGTCTGGGGTTCCTCCGTCACCCTCCTCTATTAACCGGCTGCTGTTCAACGCCGCTGACAAAATGGTTGTCAGATGCGAGAGAAAGGTTGTATAGATACAACCATATTTTAAAACTTTTTATATATTCGCATCGTTGATAATAAATGTTCAGGCGTATGAAATACCTAAATATCAAGAAAGCATGAACTGAAAAAGCCCCGGGCTTGATTGTCCGGGGCTGCATCCATAGATGAAGTCGTCAAACAAAACATCACATGGAAATGGCCAGAAGCCTGCGGCCTAATTCGTGGGCCGCTCTTTCAATCTTCTCCAGCTGCTTCTCAGAGATGTACTGGTCGCCTGATTTGTAATGTCTCATCAGTGACGGAGATATCCCGGCGAGTGCCGCAAACTTTGATGCGTTGATACAGTCGAACTGGTTGAAGAAGGCCGACACGTCATATTTGTACTCAAATGCCAGGTCCTTCAGCTCGTCAGGAACTGCCTCCCCATTCTCGGTGTAGCTGTTCAGGACTTCTTTGTAAGCGGTCAGAAAGTCTGCTTTTGCATCTTCTACACTCATCCCTGAACCGCTAATGACCGTGTCCTTCAGGTCAGGGGTATAAATGCCGTATCCGTTCTCGTCTTTCTCAATAATAGCCAATGTCTTTTTCATATCCTTTTTGTCTTAGATATGGGAGTCATTCTTCCCCTATCTGTTTCATCAATCTTTTCATTAGTCCGGGCCTTATTTCCTGAGACCAGTGCCGCTCTATTACGAGGGAACCGCTCCGCTCGGGATGTCGGTAAATGTCGTGGTTGCCGCCGCTCCGGTAGCAGTACCACCCTCTGCTTCTTGCTAATTTCGCAAATTCATTCCATTTCATAGAACTTAGATGTTTTGTTTGACAATGCAAATATATCACAAAAATGTGAGTTGCTGAAATGTATTTGCCGTTTTGCGGTAAAAAGTTGAGATTTTTCTAATGCTCTCGCGCCTTGCTGTTCTACAGTACTCAGCATTCCGTTGCAAAGACCTATTGATTCTTTCGAAATCGGTCTACATTTGAGCGAGTATATGTATTTTTGCGGCCGTTTTCAGCAATAGCGAGAGATGAGAGCTGCAACCAAAGAGACATTGACCGGGAATCTGGCCTGCTTTACGGCTTACCTGATATTCGGGTTCAATATAATTTTCTGCAAGAACATTGCCAATGACGGCAATGTGTCGCCGATGTCGCTGTTCCTGCTGCGCTCGGCCGGGGCTCTGCTGCTTTTCTGCATAGCCTCGACGGTGACCCGCACCAAAGAGAGGGTGGAGGTGAGGGACCTGTGGAAGATTGCGCTGGCGTCGATGTTGGGGCTGTTCCTGACGCAGTTCTCGTTTTTGGAGGCGATAACCATGACCACTGCCGTGGATGCTTCGGTGCTGAGCCTGATGACCCCGGTGATGACGATGATAGTGGCGGCCATCGCGCTCAGGGACCGGATTACGGCACACGGGATTATCGGACTGGCTGTCAGTTTCTCAGGTGTACTGTTCATCGTGCTGAACTCGGTCGGTTCTTCGGGAGGGGCGGACAGGACCACCCTCGGTGGGGTGCTGCTGATGTTCGTCAATACCCTGAGTTTTGCCTGCTACGTGGGCATTTTTAAGCCGCTTATCCGGAAATACAGCGTTATTACCTTCATGAAGTGGATGTTCGTCTTTTCCACCGTGTATGCCCTGCCGTTCGCACCCGGCCTGCTGCGGACGGATTTCCAGTCAATGACCCCGGCCATCGTGTGGCAGATGCTTTTCGTCGTGGTGTGCGCGACCTTCATCTCCTATTTCCTCATACCCATAGGGCAGAAGCGCCTGAAGCCCATGTTAGTGTGCATGTACTCTTACGTACAGCCGGTGGTGGCCATGTGCATCAGCCTCGCCGCCGGCTTGGACACGATGACGTGGGCCAAGGGTGTCGCGGCTGTGCTGGTCTTCCTCGGGGTGGGGATTGTCAATTTCTCCCCGCACGCAAAAATCCACTGAAAATCCGACTTTCTGCTAAAATTTTTTGGCAAATCGAAAATTTGCCGTACTTTTGTTAACCGTTTGGTTAAACTAACCAGTTAGTAAATATAAAAGATATGGAAGAAAAGAAGAAAAGTACGAAGCAGGATATTCTTGAAGCAGCTGAGGCTGAGTTTCTTGAGAAGGGCTACAATGGGACTACCACTGCGGGGATTGCAGCTCGGGCGAAGGTGACCCATGCGATGCTGCACTACTATTTCCAGACGAAGGAGAATCTTTTCGAGATGTTCGTCAAGGAGAAGTTCTCCCTTATCAAGCAGGCGATTTTTCCCGGTGACAGCCTGAATCCGGATCTGAGCCTGGAGGAGACAGTGCGTTTTATTGCGGAACACCACTTGGCTTTTATAATGGAGCATCCGGAGCTGGTCAAATTCATGCTGAAGGAAATGATTTTCGACGAGGCGAGAAGGCAGGCCTTCTACGACATTGTTCTGAACGATAAAAAGGTGGCAGAACTTTCCGGAATCATAGGGAGTATTGCCGCAAGGGACGGCTATGGGAAGGACTTCGACATGCGTTCCATGATGCTGGATATCGCCCATTATAATATTGCCACGTTTATCTCCGTGATAGTCAGAAAGGATCTGCATCTGGACCGGGAAGAAAGCATGGATGTCATGATGGAAAGGCGGAAGGAAGAGTGTGTCGAACTGATAATGAGGAGGTTCAGAAAATGAGACGGTTCGTTGCAGTCATTCTGACGTCCCTTGCGGGTCTCTGCGCCACGGCGGAAGAGTACACTCTCGACAGTATCCAGAACATGGCCCGGGTCAATTATCCGGCAATCCGGCAGTTCGGGATAGCGGAGCAGATAGAGGAATTTACGGTGGCGAACGCCGCCTCGGCCTGGATTCCGCAGATATCGCTCTCCGGAACGGCCAGCTGGCAGAGCGACGTGGTGTCGTTTCCCGAGAGCATGACCGATATTTTCAGCGCTCTCGGCGTGGATATTACCGGACTGAGGAAGGACCAGTACAAGGTGGTGCTCAACGTCGAGCAGATGCTGTGGGACGGCGGATACACCAAGGCGCAGAAGGAGTCGGCAATGGCGGAGAAGGATGTGTCGGTGCAGTCCGCGGAGGCGGAGCTGTATGCCCTCAGGGACAGGATCAACCAGCTCTATTTCGGTATTCTGGTCCTGAATGAGCAGCTGCGTCTGAACGATCTGGTCACCGGCATCCTGGAGGATAACTGCAACACTGTCAGGGCATATATTGCGAACGGGGTGGCCAAGGCCCCGGACCTTGCCAAGATAGAGGCAGAGCTCGTGTCCAATTCCCAGCAGAGGACCCGTCTTCAGAGTTCCAGAAAAGTCTACCTGCAGGTTCTCTCCATCATGACCGGCCGGGAGCTGGATGCCGGAGACACTTTCGTAAAGCCGGAAGCCGTGCTGTATACGGAAGATGAGACTGTCATGAACCGGCCCGAACTGCGGCTGTACGATGCGAGGATTGCCTCCGTAGAAGCCCAGAGAGCAGCGCTGCGCTCCACCCTCATGCCCAGGTTCAGTCTATTTGCCCAGGGGCTCTACGGCTACCCGGGCCTGAACATGTTCGAGGACATGATGCAGTACAAATGGAGCCCGAATGTCTATGTGGGCTTCCGCTTCCAGTGGAACATCTCCTCGTTCTACACCCATAAGAACACGGGACGCAAGCTCGATGCGTCTGTGCAGCAGATCGGTCTCCAGCGGGAGACATTCCTGTACAATACCCGTCTGCAGCAGGCACAGATCAGTACCGACATCGAGCAGATGAGGGACATCCTCCGGGATGACGACAGGCTGATACAGCTCCGTTCCTCTATCCGTGAGGCCTCCGAGGCCCAGCTCCGCAACGGCACCATCCTCATCAGTGACCTGCTCCGGGATATCAACGACGAACACAAGGCCAACATCGACAAGGCCCTGCACGAGATAGAGTATCTCAAAAAACTCTACGAGATGAAATACACTTTGAACAATTAATCAGATATGGTTATGAAAAATATTCTTACGACAACTCTGACAGCGGTGCTTCCCGCAGTCTGCACATTGTTTCTCATTTCCGCCTGCGGTTCCTCGGGCATGAGCTCCGACGCGGCGGGTACCTTCGAGGCGGAGGAGATTACGGTCTCGGCCGAGGCCTCCGGTCGCATCGGGTGGCTGTCGGTGGAGGAGGGGCAGAGCCTCCGGGCAGGGGAGACGGTAGGGCTGGTGGATACGGTACAGCTCTGGCTCAGGAAGCTCCAGCTTCAGGAGAGCATCGTGTCCTTAGAGGGCAGTCTGCCGGACATTGACAAGCAGACGGCGGCCATGAGAAGCCAGTTGCGGAAGTCCCGGACCGAGAAGGCCCGGGTGGAGAGCCTGCTTCAGTCCGAAGCGGCCACGCAGAAGGAGTACGACGACATCCTGTCCTCCATCGAGATTCTCGAGGGGCAGATAGAGGCCGCCGAGTCCGGTTTCTACAATACGGTGGCTTCCATAAAGGGACAGATTGCTTCGGCCCGTGTGCAGATAATGCAGATTGACGACCAGCTGGCCAAATGCCGGATAGCCTCTCCGGTGGACGGAACTGTGCTGGCCCGCTACGTGCATGCAGGAGAGCTGGCTGTCAGCGGCAAGCCTCTGTTCCGGGTCGCGGACGTGCGGCACATGACTCTGCGGGCCTATTTCTGCCTCGGGCAGCTCAAGGATGTGAGGATAGGGCAGAAGGTCAAGGTCATAGCCGATTTCGGCGGAGGCAATACCCGGGAATACGCCGGGACCGTCACATGGATATCGGACAAGAGCGAGTTCTCCCCAAAGAGCATACAGACCAAGGATGAGCGGGAGAACTTAGTCTATGCGGTGAAAATCGCCATTGAGAATGACGGTTATGTGAAAATAGGAATGTACGGTGAGGTAATACTGTAGGCGATGTCAGAGGTATCGGTCAGGAATGTAAGCATGAGCTACGGCAGGGTCCCGGCGCTGGACGGGGTCAGCCTGGAGGTGGAGGGCGGCACCGTATTCGGGATTATCGGTCCGGACGGGGCCGGCAAGACCACTCTCTTCCGAATAATGACGACCCTGCTGGTGCCTGGCTCGGGTGAGGTGCGGGTGTGCGGCTGCGATGTCCGCAAGGATTTCATGGAGATACGCCGCATGATAGGGTACATGCCCGGGCATTTCTCCCTGTACCAGGATCTTACCGTCGAGGAGAACCTTTCCCTTTTCGCAGCCGTGTTCAACACCAGCATTCAGGAGAACTACCACCTTGTGGCGGAGATTTACAGCCAGCTGGAACCGTTCCGGAAGCGGCGGGCGGGGAAGCTTTCCGGCGGCATGAAGCAGAAACTGGCTCTGTGCTGCGCGATGATCCACAAGCCCCGCGTCCTCTTCCTCGACGAGCCGACCACCGGCGTGGACCCTGTCAGCCGCAAGGAATTCTGGCAGATGCTCGCCCGACTGAAGGCTCAGGGTATCACCATAGTGGTGAGCACGCCCTACATGGACGAGGCGTCTAAGTGCGATGTCATATCGCTGATGAAGGACGGGCGGTTTTTCAGGACAGACACGCCGGAGGCCATAGTGAAGGGGTTCGGCAAGCGCATGTACGAGCTGGGTGTGCAGGGCAGTATCGTCAGGGCTCTGGATGATGTCGCCTCCGTGCAGGGGGTGGAGTCCTGCAGCCCGTTCGGGGACAGGATACACATCGTCTCGCCCTCTCTCGGGAGGGAGGAACTTTCCGGACGGCTTTCCGCGATAGGATACGACACGTCGTCCCTGAGGGAGGCGGAGCCCACGGTAGAGGATTGTTTCATAGAATTTGACAGCAGGCAAAATGAGTGAGAATGCAATATATGCGGAGTCGCTGACCAAGAGGTTCGGCAGTTTTACGGCGGTGGACCATATATCGTTCAGCGTCGCCAAAGGGGAGATATTCGGCTTCCTCGGGGCAAACGGAGCCGGCAAGACCACAGCCATGCGGATGCTCTGCGGGCTCAGCAGGCCCACTTCCGGCAGGGCAGTGGTGGCAGGGGTGGATATTTCCCGCAGGCCGGAGGATGTGAAGAGACACATCGGCTACATGAGCCAGAAATTCTCCCTTTACGATGACCTTACGGTGAGCGAGAACATAACCCTATTCGCAGGCATATACGGAATGAAGGAGAAGGATATAGCCCGCAAGAGCCGGGACATGCTCACACGGCTCGGGCTTTACGGCGAGCGGGATACCCTTGTGGCCTCCCTGCCGTTGGGCTGGAAGCAGAAACTGGCTTTTTCGTCAGCGGTCTTCCATGAGCCGGCAGTGGTGTTTCTGGACGAGCCTACCGGAGGGGTGGACCCGGTGACCCGCAGGCAGTTCTGGAGAATGATCTACGAGGCTGCCGAAAGGGGGATTACCGTATTTGTGACTACTCACTACATGGATGAGGCTGAATACTGCCACAGGGTCTCGATAATGGTGGACGGGCATATCTCCGCAATGGGCACGCCCTCCGGACTCAAGGCAGAATATGGAGCTGGAAGTATGGATGAGGTCTTTTATATTCTCGCGAGGGGGGCGCGCCGTTCGGAATGATGAGACAGTTTGCAGCATTCATAAAGAAAGAGTTCCTGCATGTGCTCAGGGATGCGAGGACAATGCTGATTCTCCTCGGGATGCCGGTGGTGCAGATTATCCTGTTCGGTTTCGCCATTTCCACGGAAATACGCAACATCGACCTGGCGGTGGTAATTCCAAGTGCTGACGGGATTACCCGGAAGCTGACGGAGAAGATGGATGCCAGCGAATATTTTACCGTAAGGTGCGTGCTGCAGGATTCCAAGGATATAGAACGGTATTTCCGGGACGGGACCGTCAGCATGGCCATTGCCTTTTCCCCAGACTTCGCCGATAAGGTATTTTCCCCGGAAGGAAGTGCCATACAGCTGATTACGGACGGTTCCAATACCAATACGGCCCGGACTGCAGCCGGCTATGCCTCCGCCATTATCCTCGACGGCCTCACGGAGGACATGCCGGTCTCCACGGGAGGGATCCGTCCCAACATCAGGATGCTGTTCAATCCCCAGATGCGCAGCTCCTATACCTTTGTGCCCGGAGTGATGGGCCTTATTATCATTCTGATATGTGCGATGATGACCTCCATCTCCATAGTCCGGGAGAAAGAGACCGGTACTATGGACCTGATGCTGGTATCTCCGATGCGGCCCTCTGTCATCATCCTGTCCAAGATGGTGCCTTACATGGTCCTGTCCACGGTCAATTACCTGACCATCCTGCTGCTGTCCGTTACCCTGCTGGACGTGCCGCTGTCCGGGAATTTCTGGAGTCTCAGCCTGCTGTCGCTGATTTACATCATTGTCTCCCTCGCTCTCGGTCTGCTGATATCAACCAAAGCCAGAACACAGCTTGCAGCCATGCTCGGCTCCGGAATGCTGCTGATGATCCCTGTAGTGTTCCTCTCCGGACTTATGTTTCCGGTGGAGAGCATGCCCGGCTTCTTCCGGGCCGTATCCGCCATAGTCCCGGCGAGATGGTACATTGAGGGGGTCAAGAAACTAATGATAGAAGGTCTGCCTATATGGCTGGTGACCAAGGAATTCATAATATTGTCAGCAATGGCCGTCCTGCTGCTGGCAGTAAGTATCAGAAACTTCAAACTCAGACTGAAATGACGCTCAGATTCCTTATAAGAAAAGAACTCAAGCAGTTTGTGAGGAATCAGTTCCTGCCCAAGCTGATAATAGTGTTTCCGGTAATGATCATGCTCGTCATACCGTGGATCGTCAATATGGATATCAGGAATATCCGGCTGTCCATCGTGGACCAGGACGGCAGCAGCACCTCCGAGAAGCTGATTCAGAGGCTTGAGGCATCCTCCTATTTTATCCTCACGGACGTGACCCACAGTTACAGGGAGGCTCTCAGAGAACTTGAGCTGGGCGGGACGGACGCTGTCGTGGAGATTCCGAAATACTTCGAACAGAGCCTGATATCCGGGGAGCAAGCCCCGTTGCAGATATCCATCAACGCAGTGAACCAGACAAAAGGGGCTCTCGGCTCCAACTATCTGAGCGCCGTATGCTCCGATTTCTATGCCGACAACTTCCAGACCTCTTCCGGGACATCCGGCGGTGCCCCTGCAGTCCCGCGCATCAGCATAAGCGTCCTGAACAAGTTCAATCCCCTGATGGACTACAAAATATACATGATTCCGGCCTATATGGTCATTGTCATAATTCTTCTCGGAGGCTTCCTCCCGGCCCTGAATATAGTGGGGGAGAAGGAGAAAGGTACGATAGAACAGATCAACATCACGCCTGTGCGCAAGACTACCTTCATCTTCGCCAAGCTCATCCCTTACTGGGTACTCGGAATCTTAGTGCTCTCCGTGTGCATGCTGCTGGCCTGGCTCGTCTACGGACTCTCGCCCGGAAAGGGGATATGGACTGTCTATCTCTTTTCGGTCCTCTTCATCTTCGCCATCTCCGGATTCGGCCTTACAGTATCGAACTACTCCGATACCATGCAGCAGGCCATGTTCGTGATGTTCTTCTTCATCCTGATATTCATGCTCATGAGCGGACTGCTCACACCCATATCCTCCATGCCCCGCTGGGCTCAGATCCTGACATGGCTGAACCCGCCCCGCTACTTCATCGAGATGCTCCGCGGCGTCTACCTTCAGGGCTGCACCCTGGCCGACCTCGGCACACAGCTCCTCGCCCTGCTCGGGTTCGATGCCTTCTTCGGCACGTGGGCCGTGCTCAGCTATCGGAAGACCGCGTAAGGTTTTGTTGTGTTGTGTGATGTGAAGAAGGTTTTTTCTTTATCCGCTTTAGTCTTCTATTATAGTGCAGGATTCGGAATTACAGATTAATCGGGTAAGTGTAATGAATCTCTCAACGATGAATTCTCTTCTTTCGTAATCAGAGATTACCCATTCTTTTGTATTGTATTCGTTATTATGGAATCCATTATTACATTGGATTATCATATGTTTGAGAGAATCGAATACTTTGGGACGGGAATCTATATTCTCAGTTAATCCTGCAATTCCCCAGTACGGGTCATCATTGTCATCAAACGAGATACAGCATCGGAAATCCGTATTACGATACCTGAAATCAAATCCGAACTCCCAGTCATTTTCCATTGTTAGAACTGGATTATTGGAAAGGGTGCTCGAGCATTCATCATACCAGTTCTTTATGTCTTGCGTAATACGTTGCTCTTTATAATCACTGAGCATAATGGACAGTCTTTCTTGAATTTTGTCAATATTGGCAATCTGGTCTTGGAGGAGGCTTATTTTTTCAGATAAAGATAAGAACTCCAATCCAAGAGTCTCAATCAATGTTTTATCTAATTTATTGTTCATTTCATTGAGATTGTATTTGTTTTCTAAATATGTCTTATACGCGAGTAATGCACTTTTTAAAAAGGGTTGGTCAGTAAACTCTATTTGCTTATAAACAGATGAAATCCAGGGTGTAATATCATCTTTGTAGTTTTTGCAGATGATTCTGCCTTTCAGAAGCTCTTTTATACTGGCAGACATAGAAAATTCGGACGGGCTGGTATTCGTCTCACCTCCTAAATACAGTACATAAATTTGTTTGCTCGGGTATGTCTGCTGTGCAAATTGTACGTATCGGTCTATTTGTCCATGTTGTTCACATGCACCATTGATTTTATTCTCAATTATAAGAAAGAAAGTATTGCTTTTGATGGTAAGGTCTATTCT
>DVHR01000050.1 GCA_018711925.1 Candidatus Coprenecus pullicola | reverse complement strand
TTTAGCGTAGTTGGAGAAAAAATACAACTTGTGCCCTGATGCACGCAGCATCTGCGCGACAATATTCTCTATTACCATTCCTCCATTGAATTCAAGTTTATCCGTCAATATCTTATTGTACAGTCCCTCAGATACGATATCTCTGTCGCTGAACGCATGGCTGAGCAACAAGCCTGTATCCGCCATATAGCATTTGAGAGTCGAGTCCTCGACGTTGATGCCGAGCCCTATATCCGGTGCTGTGGTATTATACGCCATATTGACAATCATCGCATCCGCAAGCCAGAAAAATGACGTCTCATAATCCCTCATACGGGCCTCCTCGCTGAGAGCCTTCAAAAGGAATTTCTTCTCATGCTTCTGAAGCTGGGACGGGATAGTGTCGAAGACTTTTGTGACTTTGGCCTCATAACCTTTCGCATACTTATGTATATCGTTGCGATACAGTCTGATAATCTGCCGCTTGACATAATCCACCCTGCCGAAATCCCGGCTTTCAACATATTCCGCCACAGCCTGTGGCATTCCTCCGACAATAAGATACTGCCTGAAATAATCCATTGCCTTACGGTGCATGAGCGCGCCCATCCCGCAGCGTTTCTCAAAATTCCTCCGCACAAGCGGCATAAGAGTCTCATTGCCCATAGCCCACAGAAACTCCTCGAAATCCATAGGATGCAGCAGCAGCTCCTCTTCTTCTGATGGAATCACTATCCCCTCCACATTCTTTTTAATCGAGACCAAAGATCCTGTCTCAATTATATCGCAACGTCCGTCCTCCACCAGATATTTAACAGCAGCCCTGGCCCTCGGACAAAGCTGCACCTCATCCAACACGAGCACTGACTCCCGCGGATAGATCACGGTATTGGCATAACTGCTCAGATAGGTATAGAACATATCCATATCATCAATATAATTGTCAAAAAGGTCTCTGACCTGCTTTCCGGCTTTATTGAAGTCGATAATTATGTTACTGCGATACTCATTCTCAGCAAACTTCTTTACGATATAGCTCTTGCCCACACGTCTCGATCCATTTACTAGCACTGCTGTTTTCCCGTTCCTCTCCTGTTTCCATTTCAGGAGGCTGTCATATATTCTCCTTCTCATATTACACTTATCCGCGATTATTACTACATACAAAGATACACTTATCCGCGATTATTGCGACACACAAAGATACACCTATCCGCGATTTAGACAAAATATTTTGAGAATTTGCGGCGGGAAGTTATATTCGCAGCAAATTCAACCAGTCCATGCCGTTCAAGATTCAGTCACCTTACCGTCCCACCGGCGACCAGCCGGAAGCCATCAAGGAGATATGCGAGGCCGTCAATGCCGGAGCTGACGCCGTGACCCTGTTGGGAGTCACAGGCTCGGGCAAGACGTTCACGATGGCCAATGTCATCGAACGGCTACAGAGGCCGGCGCTGATCCTGAGCCACAACAAGACCCTGGCAGCACAGCTCTACGGGGAGTTCAAGTCCTTTTTCCCGGACAATGCCGTAGAGTATTTCGTATCCTACTACGACTACTACCAGCCTGAGGCATACCTCCCCGTGACCGACACCTACATAGAGAAGGACCTGAGCATCAACGACGAGATAGAGAAACTGCGCCTGTCCGCTTCCTCCGCCCTACTCTCAGGCCGCCGCGACGTGATTGTGATTTCCTCCGTCTCCTGCCTCTACGGCATCGGCAACCCGCAGGACTTCCACGACAACACTATCGTCCTCAGGACAGGCATGCGCATCAGCCGCAACAAGCTGCTGTACCGCCTCGTAGATGCCCTCTACACCCGCAGTGACGTGGAGTTCAAGCGCGGCTCATTCCGAGTCAAGGGCGACACCATAGACATCTATCTGGCCTACTCCGACACCGGCTGCCGGATTGTATTCTTCGGAGACACCATAGAGGAGCTGGAACTGATAGATCCGCTTACCGGCATGACCATCGAGGAGCCGGAGGAAGTCACCATCTATCCGGCCAACATCTTCGTCACCACCAAGGAGCGCACCGCCCAGGCCATCCGCATGATACAGGACGACATGGTGCAGCAGTGCGAGTATTTCAGTTCCATCGGAAAGCAGCACGAAGCCAACCGCCTCAAAAAGAGGGTCGAGTACGATATGGAGATGATCAAGGAACTGGGCTACTGCCCCGGCATCGAGAACTACTCCAGGTACTTCGACGGGCGCAGCGCGGGACAGCGGCCATTCTGCCTTATAGACTATTTTCCCAAGGACTTCATAACATTCATCGACGAGAGCCATGTCACGCTTCCGCAGGTAAGGGCCATGTACGGAGGCGACCGCTCCCGCAAGGAGGTCCTGATCGAATACGGCTTCCGTCTACCCGCCGCCGCCGACAACCGCCCGCTGAAGTTCGACGAGTTCGAGAACATCTTAGGACAGAGAGTGTTCGTCAGCGCGACTCCGGGAGATTACGAGCTGGAGAAGAGCGAGGGACTGATTGTTGAGCAGGTGGTACGTCCCACCGGCCTGCTGGACCCTCCGATAGAGGTACGCCCTTCCAAGAACCAGATCGACGACCTGATGGAGGAGATAGAGCTGCGCACGGAGAAGGACGAGCGGGTGCTGGTAACCACCCTTACGAAGAGGATGGCCGAGGAATTGGAGAAATTCCTGACAAAACGGCAGGTACGGTGCCGCTACATACATTCGGACGTGGACACGCTGGAAAGAGTGGAAATCATCGAGGACTTCAAGGCAGGCAGGTTCGATGTATTAGTGGGAGTCAACCTGCTGCGCGAAGGACTGGACCTGCCGGACGTGTCTCTGGTGGCTATAATCGACGCGGATAAGGAAGGATTTTTGCGTTCTGACCGGGCTCTTACCCAGATTGCGGGACGCGCGGCACGAAATCTGAATGGTCTTGTGATAATGTACGCGGACACTATCACCGGCTCGATGCGGAAGACGATTGACGAGACCAACCGGCGCAGGGCAAAACAGGCTGAGTACAACGAGAGAAATCATATAACGCCCACCCAGGTGCGCAATGACAGGAAAAACTCATTGGCCGCCATAAACGGGGCCTATAAGGAGCCTGACGAGGAGGAGAACATACGTTATGTGGCTGAGGATCCGGTGATATCGAAGATGAGTCCCAAGCAGCTGCTTGAGGCCGTCGAGGCTGCCAAAAAGAAGATGGAGGAAGCCGCCAAGGCCCTCGACTTCCCGGCGGCCGCCAAGTACAGGGACGAAATGTATGAACTCATGAAACTAAGGAAATGAACGGAACAGAAGACACACTCAACGCCATCCTGACCTGCTACCCGGCACAGCAGCAGGAACAGATACTCAAAGCCTACAGCATCGCGGAGGAGGTCATGAAGGACAAGTTGCGCGAGAACAGGCATCCGTTCATAGAGCACCCCTTGGGAGTGGCCCGCATAGTGGCGGAGGACATCCACCTCGGCTACGAGTCCGTCATTGCCGTATTCCTGCATGAGACCATACGCTTCTACCCCGAGGTGCTGCAGAGTCTGCCCAAAGGAGCATTTTCCCCTGAGATAATAGACATAGCGCAGAGCCTCAACAAGATAGCCGCCATCAAGCCCAAGGAGACCCGCCTGGAGGCCGAGAACTACAAGCGTCTCATCGTCTCCTACTCCAAGGACCCCAGGGTCATGCTCATCAAGATCGCTGACCGCCTGGACGTGATGCGCAACATCGAGCTGCTGCCCAAGACCTCCCAGGAGCGCAAGGTCACGGAGACCATGTTCCTCTACATCCCCATAGCCCACCAGTTAGGACTGTACGGCATCAAGACAGAGCTGGAGAACATATTTTTCCGATATACCGAGCCAGAGAAATACCGCGAGATAACCAACAAGCTGAAAGCCACCGCCGCCGAGCGCGAGGAACTGCTGAGTGCCTTCCTCGTCCCGATAAAGCGCAAACTGTCGGAGGCCGGTCTGAAAGTCACCTACAAGCAGCGAACCAAGGCCGCCTGGTCCATCTGGAAGAAAATGCAGAAGCAGGATATTCCCTTTGAGAAAGTCATGGACCTGCTGGCCGTGCGCATCATCATCGAGACCGACGCGGACATCAGCACAGAGCGCGAGAAAGACCTGTGCTGGTCAGTGTACTCCATAGTCACGAATGAATACAGGCCGGACACCACCAGGCTAAGGGACTGGATATCCAAGCCCAAGAGCAGCGGCTACGAGTCCCTGCACATCACCGTGCAGTTCCGGGGCGATATCTTCGTGGAGGTGCAGATCCGCACCCGCCGCATGGACGACGTGGCCGAGAACGGGCACGCCTCCCACTGGGCCTACAAGGGCATCAAGGAGGAAAAGGGCCTGACCCCATGGCTTCAGAGCGTGCGCAACATACTGGAGAGCGACAATAAGAATGACTACGAATACGTATCCAGATTTCTGTCTGAGGACGTTTTCGTCTTCACTCCAGACGGGGAGTTACGCCGCCTGCCAAAGGGAGCGACTGTGCTGGATTTCGCCTTCAACATCCACACCAACCTCGGTATCAAGTGTATAGGTGCCACCATTGACGGCAAGCCGGCCTCCATAAAAGACAGACTCCAGACCGGTCAGGTAGTCGAGATAAAGAGCGGCAAGAACCAGAAGCCATCACCAGACTGGCTCAATTTCGTAGTCTCGTCCAAAGCCCGCAACAAGATACGTCTCAAGCTCAAGGAAGAGGCTCTGAAGAAGTCCGCAGCAGGCCGGGAACTGCTTGAGCGCAGACTCAAGAACTGGAAGATGGAGCTGGAGGACGAGGACCTGACCATCTTGTGCAAGAAATTCAAGCTCAGGAACATCAGCGACCTATATGCCGCCATAGAGGACGAGAGTGTGGACATCATGGACATCAAGGCATATCTCTCCCGCAAGCTGCAGCAGGAAGCCGATGGGGAGACTGCGCCACAGCAGCCCGCCGCAGTCAAGGAAAGGCCTGTCCCCAAGAACAATACGGTCAAGGACAAAGCCGACGACTATCTGACCATAGACGGGAAACTAAGCAACGTAAGCTACAGGATGGCCCGCTGCTGCAACCCGATCTACGGCGACGAGGTCTTCGGATTCGTATCGGTCAAGGAGGGCATCAAGATACACCGCCTGTCCTGCCCCAATGCCGCCCGCCTCATAGAGAACTACCCCTACCGTATAGTCAAGGTCAGATGGAAGGAGACCGCCACGACCAGCAGTTTCCAGACCACCGTCAAGATCACAGCTGACGACACAGCCGCCTATCCTACCGTCATTCAGAAAGTTACCGACTTCGGGGCCTCGCTCAGGGCCTCGTCGATGACTCCGCGCGGAGGCCGCAATGCCGGTGAGTCTGACATACGGCTTCAGATATCCGTCTCATCCAACTCCATGCTGGACAAGATCATATCATCCATCCGCAAGACCAAGGGCGTACTGTCGGCAGTCAGAATCTCAAAATAGGACAGATGGAAGAAGAGTGCATTCATATAAAAAAGGCCTCGGCCAACAACCTCAAAGGCATAGATGTCGACATCCCGAGGAACAAGTTCACAGTCATCACCGGCGTATCCGGTTCCGGCAAGACATCCCTTGCTTTTGACACCCTTTTCGCGGAGGGACAGCGCCGCTTCGCCGAAAGCCTCTCGTCATTCGCCCGGCAGTTTCTCGGCAGGATGTCCAAGCCGCCCGTGGAGAGCATTTCCGGCATTCCCCCCGCCATCGCCATAGAGCAGAGGGTCAACACCCGCAATCCCCGCTCCACGGTCGGCAGCACCACCGAGATCTACGACTACCTGAGAGTGCTCTTCGCCAAGATAGGCCACACCTATTCCCCCGTCACCGGAGAGGAAGTGCGCTGCGACTCAGTGGCCTCCGTCATGGAACGGCTGCACTCGCTCGCCGCCGCAGTCCCCGCTGCAGACCCTTCGGACGAAAGCTGTACGCCCGGCATCTGTTTCATTTTAGCGGATATCCGCTGGAAAGAGGAGGCTTTCCGCGTGGAGAGGCTGCTCAACCTCAAGGAAGAGGGATTCTCCCGTCTGTACATCATGCCTGCCGGTAACGGCTCCGGGGACAATACCGGACGAATGGAGAAAATCGACTCGCTGCTGGCCGACATGAGCCGCGCAGAAGGCTGCGAGGTGGCCCTGATGGTGGACCGCATCCCATTTGACAGCAATACATTTGCCGAGGAGGAAATGGAGAACCGGACCATGGACTCGGTGCGCACGGCCTTCGACAAGGGGAATGGACACATCGCCTGCGCGTTCTCCCACGCTGTGGAAGGACACGCCCTGCTGCGCTTCTCCTCCCTTTTCGAGGCGGACGGCATGCAGTTCTCAGAGCCTACGGAATGGATGTTCAACTATAACAGCCCTGTGGGAGCCTGCCCCGTCTGCGGAGGACTCGGGAAGATCATCGGCATCGACGAATCTCTGGTAATTCCGAACCAGGCCCTGTCCGTCTACCAGGACGCCGTAGCCTGCTGGAAGGGAGAGGTGATGAAATATTTCAAGGAGGAAGTGCTGGCCAATGCGGACAAGTTCGGATTCCCGGTGCATACTCCATACAAGGACCTTACGGCCAAGCAGAAGAGCGACCTGTGGAACGGCAACCGGTACATCACCGGCATCTATCCGTTCTTCAAGGAACTCGAGGCCAAGCGCTACAAGATTCAGAACAAGTACATGATAAGCCGCTACTCGGGCAAGACAGCATGCCGCGAATGCGGAGGCAGCCGGCTTCGCAAGGAAGCCCTTTACGTGAAGATAGGCGGACGCGACATCCATGAGCTCATGACGATGAGCATCAAAGACCTGATAGCCTTTTTCGACAGTCTAGAGCTTCCTGTATACGAGGAAAAGATAGCCGCCCGAGCCCTGAAGGAGATACGCGACCGACTGTACTACATTGACCACGTCGGCTTGTCCTACCTGACCCTGAACCGCGCGTCCAACACCCTCAGCGGCGGCGAGAGCCAGCGTATCAGCATAGTCTGCTCCCTCGGCAACAGCCTGACCGGCTCGATGTACATCCTCGATGAACCGTCCATCGGCCTGCACAGCCGCGATACCGGACGTCTGATTGAGGTCATCAAGAGCCTGAGAGACCTGGGCAACACTGTGATAGTCGTGGAGCACGACGAGGAGATTATCCGAAGTGCGGACTGGCTGATAGACATCGGGCCGCGGGCCGGCAAGCACGGTGGCGAAGTGGTCTATTGCGGACCGCCCCCTGCCACGGATATCTCCGAGACTGACGCTTCCAACCTGCTGGCAGCATGGCCCCGGTCATTGACCTTGGAGTACCTGCTTGGACGGAAGAAGATATCCATCAGCCCCGTCAAGCGGCCCTGGAAACAGTATATCGAGGTCTGCGACGCCTGCGAGAACAACCTCAAGAACATAGACGTGCGCTTCCCCCTCAACGTCATGACCGCCGTCATCGGTGTCAGCGGTTCCGGCAAGTCCACCCTTGTGGGCGACATCCTCTACCCCGCTCTCAACCGCATGCTCAACCAGGTGGGTGCCAAACCCGGCTCGTTCCGGGAGCTGCGCGGCGACCTGGACCGCATATCTTCGGTCGAATTCGTGGACCAGAATCCCATAGGCCGCAGTTCCCGCTCCAACCCGGTGACCTATATCAAGGCCTACGATGACATCCGCAAGCTCTTCTCCGAGCAGCCGCTGGCCAAGGTCAACGGCTTCGGCCACTCGCATTTCTCCTTCAACATCGACGGAGGCCGCTGCCCGGAGTGTCTCGGCGAGGGCACCGTCAAGATTCCCATGCAGTTCATGGCCGACATCGTCATGACCTGCGAGTCATGCGGCGGCAAGCGGTTCATCCAGGACGTACTCGAAGTCAAGTACCGCGGCAAGAACATCAGTGACGTGCTTGACATGAGCGTGGACGAGGCCATCGAATTTTTCTCATCCGCAGGAGAGCCCGCCGCTGTCCGCATCGCCGCCAAACTCATGCCCCTCCACGACGTAGGTCTGGGCTACATAGCCCTCGGCCAGAACAGCAGCACCCTCAGCGGCGGCGAAAGCCAGAGAGTCAAGCTCGCCTACTTCCTCGGCCTGGGCAAGGACTCCGGCAAGGGCACCGCATCCGACAAGCCGGTACTGTTCATCTTCGACGAGCCGACCACCGGCCTGCACTTTGACGACATAGAGAAACTGCTGGCCTCATTCCGCGCCCTCATAGAACGCGGCCACACGATTATCGTCGTTGAGCACAACCCCTACATCATCGCCGCCGCCGACCACATCATCGAGCTCGGCCCCGAAGGCGGCGACCAGGGCGGCTACCTGCTGCGGTAAACAGTCCACATGCCGCAACGGGCAAATAATACCACCTGGCGCAAGACATATTTGGAAGCGCGGGTGCAGGCGCATTTGCTTAATCACTGATTATCAACCACTTTTATTTTCACACTGCACATTTGAGCCTTTTCAAACCGGCCAAATGTGCAGCAGATAAATGTAATCAGTTCATACTCAGCAATATCGCATTTTGCATTGCACCATCAGTTCAAAAAGCGAGGAACACTTTGCCGATAATCCCAAAAAAGTATTGCTATATTTGTAACAAAACCTATCACCGCGCATTGATTACTGTTTAAACTTCCTTATTATGAAAAAGATACTTCTTACCGCAGCCATTATCCTAGCTGCCGTTGTCTGCGGCAATGCCGAGAGCAGGACGTTTGTCCGTGAATACTACTACCAGGCCGGAGAGAGCGACAGCAAGATCACCTCCCGCACCAAGGCCCTGACAGAGGTCAAGCGGCTGTTGCTGGAGGAAATCGGGGTCTACCTGGAAAGCTACATCAACTACAGCGAAGAACAGGACGGAGACCGGATATCCAACCAATTCCTGAAAAAGGAAATAGAGCAGATATCGGCCGGCATCACCGAGACCACCATCCTGGAGGAGAACTGGACCGGCATTGAATACTACATCAAGGCCGAGATAACGGTTGACCCGGAGGATGTGGTCAGGCAGCTCAACCGCAGTATCGAGCAGCGCAAGGCCAGCGTAGTCGTGGACAGCCTCAACATGCTTCTGACCGAGGCCAACACCTCCATTAAGGCCAAGGAGGCCGAAATCGCATCTCTGCGGCAAAGCCTGGAGAACGAGCAGGAGAAATTACGTCAGCAGGAGGAGAACCTGCAGAGACTCAACAATGAACTGTCCGGGCTCAAATCCAGATACTCCCAAATTGCCAAGCAGGAGCAGGCCGTCCAGTCCGAAATAGACCGCATCCGCCGCGCCTTCACCCAGAAAACCTCCAAGGCATCGCAGGTCCTCATCGGCATGAACAATGAAGATGTCATCAAGCTATGCGGTCAACCCAGATCTGCCAATGATCAGCCTTCAGAAGATAATATGAGAATAGGTGGCAATTTATTAATTGACGTATGGAACTATGGCGACATTTCCATTATCTTTGACACTCCTTCTGCTAAATTTGGAGGTCTTGTCATCAAAGGGGTACGAACTGCTGATCTCAACCGCTACGGAATTGACCGCTGCCAGAACATTCTCGGCTCCCTCTACTCCGAATAGCCTTTTGAGATGATGTATCTTTGTAGTAGAAAACATCACAGAAGAGTGGTTTGCAGTGTCTCTCCAACCTAGATTTTCCAATGAGAAACGATTGACTCCTACCAATAGAAAAGCCTCCTTAAGGTAGGAATAATTGTTTTCTGCCGTGTGATTTGACACTTTCTATTTCCATATTGAGAATGTTTCTTCCTTGTTGCATAACGCTGTCTGCAGTCCGTCAAAGGAGCCTGAGGCAAATGAGAATTTCCAATTTCATCAAAACTTTAATCCGGAATTTTGCAATGTGAAAATAATCACTCATATTTGCAGAAAGAACAGGCTCCGTAACGTCCCACGGCAGCCGTACAGCACAGTAACATTCAACTTTGCTTTTATGATAACGATAGATGAACTGAGATTCAGCTACGGGGGACGTCGTGTGTATGACGGTCTGAGCACACACTTTGACAAAGGCGCTGTCTACGGTCTCCTGGGCAAGAACGGGGCAGGCAAGACGACGCTGCTCCGCCTGATGGCCGGACTGATGGAGTGCGGCGGAGGAAAGATTGAGATCAACGGCTGCGAACCCTACAGACGGAAGCCGGAGTTTCTGGACAGACTGTATTTCGTTCCGGAGAGCATGAACGCCCCGGACATGCCGGTAAGCGATTATGCGGCAGGATACGGAAGGTTCTACTCGGGCTACGACGGGGAGGCTCTGCTGAAGTACCTGGAAGAATTCGAGGTGGATCCGCACGGGAGACTAAGCAGGCTCTCTTTCGGGCAGCGCAAAAAGGCACTCATAGCCTTCGCCCTGTCCCTCAATGCGGAAGTGCTGCTTTTGGATGAGCCGGGCAACGGACTGGACATCCCGTCCAAATTGTGCCTGAGACGCCTGCTGTCACAGTATGCCCATCCGGAAAGGACCGTAATCCTGTCCACGCATCAGGTCCGGGACATCGAGGACATCGTGGACCATATCACGGTCATCGACAACGGCCGGCTGATGCTCAACACCTCTGTAAGCGAGCTCGAAAGCACGGTAGCATTCGTACACTCCGACCGCATCATGGCCGATACGCTGTTCAGCGAGAAGGTGACAGGAGGCTACATCAACATACTGAAATGCGAGGACACGCCTGGCTACAATACAGGTAATCTGGATATGGAGGTCCTGTTTGACGCATGTACTATAGGCGGCAGAAGTTTTATTCAATATTTGACGGCAGCATCCGGCGGAGACCGGAAGGAGGTGCGCCATGTGCTGTAAATCAAGCAATATACAGAATATAAGGAGGCTGACAATAATGGATCTGAGGTATGGGGCCGGCAAGGTATGGCCTGCCGGTGCCGTGATGGCCGGGCTGTATCTGGCCTACTGGACGGTAATGCTGCTGACCGGCGCCGGCGCCACACCCGAAGACCGCATACCGGTGCTGTACATCGCGGCGCAGTTTTTCGCGTTCTGCGTCCCGGCTGCAGTATACGGGTACGTCAACAATCCATCCGACGGCATAGGCTATGCGATGCTGCCCGTCCGGACCTGGGTGAAATTCGCGGCCATGATGCTGGTCTCTGTCATCATCATACCGATAGTCTTCTACATCGGGCTGTATGCCATGGACTGCCTGTTGACGGCGGTCAGCGGCGGAAAAGGATTCTCCGGCATGATATGGAGCACGGAAAGCGGCATAAGCTTCGGAGGATTCTGGTATGATTTCGGGAAAATATGCCTGTATCAGTCGGTGTTCGTATTGGGCAATCTGCTGCTGAAGAAACATAAAGTCGCTCTGACCGTACTGGCAATGCTTTTCCTGCACGGATTCTGCATCGGAGTACTGCACCTTGACAAAACCGGCGGAGTACTTCCGGCGATACTGTACTCCTACGCACTGCCGGTACTGATATGGATACTGTCATACCGGTGTGTCAGACGGCTGCAATACAGATAATGCGACTGCCCGGAGATTCTAGTAAATGTACTCCACATCGGACTTTTTAAAGCGTAGGATACGGGTGTCGCGCGTTCCCGCCCCGTTCTTGTGTAGATAGAATGCATCCATATTGCCGGCGATGTACCATCCTTCCCCTTTCGGAGAGTACACTCCGAAGAGTATGTTGTTGTAATGATTCGCATGCTGTATACCGTCATCGTTCCACTGGGCTCCGGGGCCGTACCACACCACCGGCTCATGCTCAGGATAGTCCGGTGAGGACATGGCCGCATAATAGAGATTGGATATTGTCTGGCTTCCTACAGTCACATTGTCCTTCCGTTTCTGTACCCGCTTGATAATGTCATGGCCTTCCCACGGTGTCTTCAGCCGGTGCGTACCGTTCCACATCATCCATACATAATCCGTTGCATCGAATATACGGTTGAAATCCTCCATGGATGGCAGTTCGTAACCGTCCGGAGACAGGGAGTCGGCCGGCAGTTTGTTGATATGCGCCGGTACATTCATGCTGAATCCATCCATCACCAGCACGCCGTTGTTGTCGACAACCTTCATGCCATGGCCGCTGGCGCCCTGATAAGCCCACTGCCACAGACTGCGGTATTCATCCGCACTGCACACCGCAAGATAATCGAACAGACTCAGACCCGCCGCCACTGCAGGATCCTCAGATGAGAGTATCTGATCTTCAAAACTGCGGGAATTGCCCATGGCATTGTATTTACACCACCATATACCGTGAAGCCAGGTGACAGGCAGTCCGTAATTGCGCCGCGTCACAGTATATTCCTCTTCTATCACACCATTTGATATGACAACTACAGCCGACTGCCGGCGGCCATTGGCTGTCGGATCATTGGGTCTCCAGCCGCCTACTATACGCCAGCGGTTATTGCCTGCGGCATCCAGTCTGACCCACGGATCCTCTCCTGACGCAAATCTGACCGACACAGTACTGCCTTCCGGGAGAGTCAGCACCCCAAGCTCATTGTCCACATAACGGCCGAAGTCATAGGCATAGCCTTCTGTGTCAAAATCCATTTCACCCTCTATATACGCCGGATTGGAAGACAGTTTCAGGACAATACGGTCTTCAGGATAGACCCGCTCCAGTCCTTTGCGGCGGAACTGCAATACAGTCTCCCCTCCTTGAACACCGGGAGCATACAGGGCCTTGCTTATCCTGAAACGGTTCATTCCGTCAGTTCCGGAATAAGGAATGGCATCCACAGAAAGCAGATAACCCTCTGCAGAGACCAGTTCCAGTTCCTCGTCACTGTCCACGGATATGATAAAATCAGATGCAAAATGAGGCAGAACCAATGTCCTGCCTCCGTCCAACGCCTCAACCCCGTAGGGCAGGTCACTGCCGTGTACATCCACGGCAACGGCCTTGCTTCTGTCCGGTGTCAGCTCCGTGTCACCACCTGAGCCCCAGTCCTCGAAGGTAATATCCAGTGTAACATCTATGTTGTCCTTCCGTACGGTAAGGGTATAGACAGTATTTCGGAGAACATCTCCTGAAAGAGTCTTGGTCAAGGTATAGCTCTTACCGTCCAGCACCGCCTCAACCTTCACTTCTATACCATCATTGGCCTGCTCATAAAGATACATCACCGCCTGAGTATCAGATGTTACAGGCTCGTCGAAAGTGACTTTTGCCACATCCCTTGACACATCCGCAGGAGAATACTCTCCGTCCACCGGGAAGACATAGGCAGACTGCGCCACATTGCGGAATTCTATTCCCGTCACGGACGCAACCCCTGCTGTCCTTATCTGAAGGTCAAAACGTGCCACTCCACGGCGGAGAGTTACTGGCAGCTCAGTCTGCGATGGACTCACACCGTCCAGGCTTACACTGCCGCTGAAAAAATGTGCCGGGCCGTCACGGTTGGCAGCCAGTCCCAGACGCAGCCACTCCTCCTCGGTAATATTTCCAGACTGCAGCGCAGTAAGGTCTACAAGACCCGCAGTATTAGCCAGCACATACATATTGCCGGAATAGCCGGTCACCTTTATCTCATAAGCATTGCCGGAAACGGGTATATTCTCGAATACGGCCGTCATGCGTCCCTTGTCAAATATACAGGCCTGCAGGTCCTCGACAGTATTCTCTCCGTCGAGCAACAGGCCAGAACCCTCATACCCGGAGACAGCGGCCCTTACTATCCTCTCTCCTCCAGGTAGCGGAGAAGGTCTTTCCTCTACGTTACATGCGGATGCCAGCATCAGCGACATCATCAGCACAGTTGTCCAATTCTTTTTCATCTTTTTTAAATTTAAATGGTTAGTAAAATGTTTTTAATAAATATACTCTACGGGTGTCTTGACACACCTTATAGTCCTGGTCTTGGTATTGTTGTGCGCCACGAACTTCAGCCAGTTCTGTCCGGGACGGTCGGAGGAGGCATATCCCTCAAGTCCCCAGCTTCGTCCGCTGCTGCCGTATGTAGCCAGCAGGATGTTCTTGCGGGCCACATCTCCGGCCGCGGTACTCCACTGATGGCCAAGACCGAAGAGCACCCAACGGTTACCGTCAGACTCAAACTCGTAAAAGGACACTGTTCCGTAATCCTGTCCGAGAAATTCCGCCTGCCGCTCAGCAATGGTGACTGTAATCATCTTTCCTTTACGGTTGGTGAATGTCCTGGTACCCACCCCGCCGAGATTGTAGTCATCACTCGCCGCCAGATAGGCGAAGTCATCGTAAGACGGTATCTGATAGCCGTCCGGAGCCATGGCCGCAGGATCCAGCAGACCGAAATCCCCTCCGTAGGCCTTCATGCCCTCGTAATAATATGCGCTTCCATTGTGACTGAGCACGAGACCGTCCGGATTGCCGGCCTGATACTGGTCTCCCATCAGTGCAAGCAGGCTGTCGTCCGGCATAGTCTGCAGGAAGCTCATAAGATCATCCTCTACCACATACGGCCTGCCGGTAATCTGGTCCTCAAAACTACGCGCATTGCCACGGAGATTGAAGACAGCCCACCACGTTTCACCTATCCTTGCCACCGGCAGTCCCCAGTTGAGCCGCCTTACCGTATATGCCTCACGGTGGCCGCCGTCATCATCGGATATGACCAACAGCCCCTCCTGTGTCCGGCCGTCAGCAGTCGGATCATTGGGCCGCCATCCTCCCAATATCCTATACACACGGCCTCCGTCATCCTCAGCCTGAAGCTCGGCCTTCATCCACGGCGCATCATGCGGAACTTCCACGGTCACAATCTTTCCGGCCGGGACACTCACCGTTCCCAACACTCCGTCCACATACCGGCCGAAATCGCAGACTCCACTGCTGTCCAAAGCGAGCATTCCTCCCAACTTTATCGGACTTGCCTCTAAGACTATCACGATTCTTCCTATTGACAGTTCTCCCTGACGCACATTGAGATACAATCTCTCAGTCTTGCTGCCCGGCTTCCTGGACACGCTCGTCACCCGTATTCCATCATCCCCAGGCACTACCTCGGCATCCGCAGAAAAGCCCTCTACCGCGATTTCCGCATCCCGCGCCGCCGACAGCACCAAAGTATACGAGCCTCCTGTATAGGCCACAAAGACACTGTCACCCATGTCATTTACCCTTACGCCACTACCCAGTACCGAATTGTCAACATCCACTGCTACGGCAGGGACATACTCCGAACCCGAAGACGGTCCCAGACCCCAATTGTCATAGAGCACCAGAGCCGAAAGTCCGGCCCCGTTTCCACTCACCTGCACCGTATAGACATTATTGCGTTCCAATACACCGGGCAGAGTGACCCGCAAACGGTGTAGAGCACCTTCCAGTCTGGCCGCCACCTCCACAGCAGCATCAGTACACGACTGCTCCGGCACATACGCCAGGACATCTCTCCCGCCTGTGAGCGGAGTCTCTCCATAGTCCCGTACAATCCTCATCTGCCCGGCTGTCTCCGGCACTGACACATCCTCCGCACGAGGCATCACATATCCTTCTCCATACAGTCCTGTCACCTCCACAGACAGCACCTCTATCCCGGCTTCGGCAACAGCGACATCCATACGTGCCACAGTCCGGCGCATACTCACCGGCAGAGTGCCCGCCACATTGTCACGCAGTTCTAAAGAACCGGTCATCAGCAGGCCCTGCACGGTCATCTCCTCCACAGGAGCCGTGAGTCCCATAAGTTCCTCCTCCGTGACATCCCCGGGGATAAAACCGTCCACAGCCGCCAATGCCGAAGAATTGGCCAGCAGATAAAGCCTGCCAGATATCTCTGATGGCTCCAGGATATAAATATTATCTCCGTAACTTTTCTCCAAGGGCAGCACTTCCCGAAGCACTCCGCTTTCAAACCTGAGCGCAGACACATCATACACATCCTGACCATCTACATCCATCTTGACCGTCAATGCCTCATGCAAATCAGCCTGCGGCCTCTCATCTGACGGCGAGCATCCGGAGATAAGCACCGCCATAAGCAATATTGGTCTCAAATACTTTTTCATCATTACTTGTATATGTTCGGATTGGTCCTGCTGTCAAGCCAATGGGAAGACTCGACCGGCATCTCCGAGATGTTATTGACATAAAATCTGTTCATTAGCTCTTGAGCCCACGGTCCGTAAGTAAAGGAACTGTTGTGACTGTAGCCCATCACGTGACCAAGCTCGTGAAACATGACCTCACACGCATATTCAGAGGTATAGTGGTCCAGCCAGCCTCCCTGCCATGCGCCGAAAACACTGCCGCCGCCAAGACCGTAGACATAATTTCCAGTGTAGACAAGGCCGACATTGACCGTCCTGTCCTGCCTCATCTGAGAGAGTATTGTCTCTACCGACACCTTATCGTCCACTCCTCCGTTGCCATAAAGACGGTCCTGATTGGCCCACAATATCTCCTCATGCTCCGGCATATCTATCATATAGGTGAAATTGAGAAAGAACGCCACGGCTTCGCGACAGTGTACCGGTCTGATGCCCATCCAGTTGCCCTGAGGGCCTCCGTCCGGTTTGTCAGGATCGCCACCGTAAAGGTCAAATCGGACATTCCAGCCGTGCCGTATCTTCTGAAGCTTGCTCCAGTAGGTATCAGATGAGACTATACTGTAGTCAGCTTCAGCCATCTGCTCAGCCGTCAACTGCGGCAGCTCCACTATCCTGCCCGACCCGGTACGGTAGAGCAGCGGAGCGGACAGAGCCGGTATCTCACCGTAAAAATCCGCGAAGGCCGGTATACTGTCAAAATAGGCCAGGTCCACATATTCTTTCCCCACCGAAGGGATACGCGCCCGTATCAGTACGTCCTCCAACGGCTTGGGAGAATAAAAACGGACGCTCAACAGCCCCTCGCCGGTCACGGAGACCTGCAACGGTCTGGCCGTATTGAAATTACGCAATGTCTTGTCAGTATAGACAGCATGCGGCTCGTCATCCTGAAGGATCCGGCCATGATTGCCTGCCGCATATGTCCTGTCTGTGACAAACATAGTCCCGTTTCCGTCATCCGGATGGACCGGCTCAACGGATATCGACGTCACCCGATTGGCCATGACGGCCTCCAGCGAAACGGCATATTCCCTCCGAACAGTCTCGCCGGTATATGTGCGCGATACTATTTCCACCATGCCGCCAGAGCCGCCGTCACGCACTGTAGGCACCATGTAAAAACTGCGGGACTCCATCAGGTCCAGAGCCATATCCGGCCTGGACGCCGCACCGGTGAGTTCTCCGTCAACCGTGAGCCCCGTGTAGAATACCGGAGAGTCCAACCCGACCACAGCAGACTTCAATGCTCCCTCGATATACTGATTACGGAAATTGAGAGCCACATCCAAGCGGCCTATTATGCGCTCCTGCACGATGGTCTCAGGCAGATCTGACTTCAGAACCAGTCCTTCCGGACTCTCCTCCGGCCAGACCGAAAAGGCCGTTGACGAATAAAAATACTCTGATCCGACGACAGCTGACTCCGGAAAACTTATCCACGTCTCAGAGGCATTGTCGACAGAAGCGAACCTAACTCCGTCCTTATCCGCATCCCCCTTCACTCCTGCCACCATAAGGCGGTATCCGCCAGGCTGAAGTCCCTCGATATACACGAGAGCAGTGTGCGGCTCATAGCCCACCTTTACATTGCGGACTATGAAACCGACGTCATCCGCAACCAGCAGCTCTACCCGATCATAATCTGCCAATGAAGCAGCACGTGTCATGGGCTCACTTCCATCAAAACCGTAATACTGAAGTCCTGCGGTGATACGGTCTCCTTCTGACCCTGTTGAAGGACACGCCGGTCTCTCTTCCAGAGAACATGAAGCCAGCAGAGTCACAATAGCCGGAATAATTAGTATATTTGTGTAATTTTTCATAACGGGTGCAAAAGTATTCCGGCCTGCGGCCATTTTCCGTAACAATTGTTACACCCGCTGCGAAACAAACTGAAACTTGACATGGATTGCGACATTTACAGCCTCCCGCTATTTTCTGGCGGCAATAAAGAACTCATTGACAACATCCTGCAGGAAAATCCCGCAAGACACAGGCTGTACGCCAAAGGGGACATCATCGCCCTTCAGGGCTATGTCTGCAAGCAACTGTACCTGCTGTGCAGCGGGAGCGCGTACGCCAGAATGGTAAGCGAGGAGGGCAGGGAATTTACATTGGACACACTGAGCGCCCCTGAAGTGCTGGCCTCGTCATTTATCTTCAGTACAGACGGCATCTTTCCCGTAACCATCATCGCCGCCTCCGACTGCAGCATCTGGCTCATCAGCCGGGAAGCCATGCTGCGTATCCTGAAAGCCGACCAGACCGTCATGCAGAACTACCTCAGAGTCATCTCCGACCACAGTATGTTCCTGAGCAACCGCCTCGTGGAGTTCGCCCTCCAGACCCTCTCCTCCCGTATCGTAAGCTATATCGAGAGCAACGGTCCGATATCCAACCTGCAGGAGACGGCCTTCATCCTCGGTGTCGCCCGCCCGTCCCTCTCCCGCGCTGTCTCACAGCTCGTCTCCCAGGGCACACTGCGCAAAACCACCGACGGCTACGTCCTCACCTGACAAGGATTCGCCCTCAAAAAACCTTATCAAACACCATTGCCGATCATGTTACAAAAAGTGTATATACATTTTTTGTAGCAACGGTTTATGTAGTTACATTTTATGCAGTATACACCCCTACTACGCACAGCAACTGAACTACTTCGCCCTCATTGCCGGAGAAAAGGCCATTGGCTCGACAGAAGTGATGCACCGATACCGGATACCCTCAACTACTTCAATAGCCCGTTCAAAGACCGCACTTATCAAGAATGACATACTGGACAACAAGGCCGGCGAAATCTCATTCCTGGACCCTATTTATGCCTACTGGTTGAAGACGGAGTACTTTGCGGAATAGTACAAGCCACTTAAATTTTCCGTATCTTTACTGCTCAAACACCCTAATAACTTTAGAACATGAGCAATCTTATTAATGATCGGAAAATATATGAAAGGGACTTTTACCCTTTCGGTGATAAAACGATAGCGCTTCCTCACAGAACAAGAGCCTATATAGATTATTGCTCACATGAGTTCAACCGCTTGAGTATCGAGGAGAAACTATGCAATCTGGGATTTGCCGTAACAAGAGGCATAAATCTGTATGCTGAAATCAAGAAAGATATAACTGAACACGTAAAAGACACCCAATATAAAGATTATGAGACGGTTGCAAAACACTCTCTATTTTCTTACATAGACTTTCTGAGAGAAACAGAAACTTACTTAACTGAAACTCTGTTAGAGCAATACAGCACTGATTTAATGCAACTTGTCAACCTGCTAACTGAAGAAATCCT
>DVHR01000006.1 GCA_018711925.1 Candidatus Coprenecus pullicola | reverse complement strand
AAAACTCCCCCTACGAGCAGTACGACCTCCGAATCGAGCGGGAGCGGCAGGCCGCCGGGCAGCAGCCGTCCTGACCCGGAGTTTTTGACGAAAGTGGTTTTTTCTTCCGCACGGAATGACTTACCTTTGCATTGAAGGAGGACGTATTATGAAATACACATCACAGAAAGACAGACAGGAGTACATCAGTGTTATGAAATTGGCCGCGCAGCTTCCGGACGAGGAGAAGGCGCGCCTGTCGAGGGACCTGATGTCGGAGGTGAGGAGGTCCCGTCTGGAGAAACTGCAGACGGACGTGCGGGACACAGACCTGTCCGATGACGAGATCCGGGCGGAGGTTGAATATGTCAGACAGACAATGTACATGGAGAGAAGAGGCGATGAGGATTATAGTGGATACAAATCTGTGGATTAGCATTCTGATAAAACGCAGACTGCGGAAATTGACCGCCGGACTGTCAGGAAAAAATACAACAGAGTAAAAAAGCAAATCATACAATGAGAGACTACAGAATATCCGTGGCCGGGACCGGCTACGTAGGGCTCAGCATGGCGACGCTGCTGTCCCAGCACCACCACGTGACGGCGGTGGACGTCATACCCGAGAAGGTGGAGATGATAAACTCCCGCCGCTCACCGATACAGGACGAGTACATTGAGAAATATTTAGCGGAGAAGCCCCTCGACCTGACGGCGACACTAGACGGGAGGAAGGCCTACTCCGATGCCGACTTCGTGGTCATCGCCGCACCGACGAACTACGACCCGGTGAGGAACTACTTCGACACCTCCCACGTGGAGGAGGTCATCGACCTGGTGCTGGAGGTGAACCCCGACGCTGTGATGGTCGTCAAGTCCACGGTCCCCGTGGGCTACTGCCGCAGCCTCTACGTAAGGTACTGGAAGCGTGGCGTGAGGAGGCTGAACCTGCTCTTCTCCCCGGAGTTCCTGCGCGAGAGCAAGGCGCTTTATGACAATCTGTATCCCAGCCGCATCATCGTTGGAGTACCGAAGACGATAGACGGCCCAGGGTTTGAGGAGGAGAACGGCGCGATAGAGGCCATAGCCGACATCCCGTTCCTGGAGAGCGCGGCCCGCGAGTTCGCCGGCCTGCTCCGGGAGGGGGCCGTTAAGCAGGACATCCCCACGCTGTTCATGGGGCTGAAGGAGGCCGAGGCCGTCAAGCTCTTCGCGAACACGTACCTCGCTCTCAGGGTGAGCTACTTCAACGAGCTGGACACCTACGCCGAGGTCAAGGGTCTGGACACCCGCGCCATCATAGACGGTGTGTGCCTGGACCCGAGGATAGGGACGCACTACAACAACCCGTCGTTCGGCTACGGCGGCTACTGCCTCCCGAAGGACACCAAGCAGCTGCTGGCCAACTACGCCGACGTGCCCCAGAACATGATGACCGCCATCGTGGAGAGCAACCGCACGCGCAAGGACTTCATCGCGGGCCAGGTACTGAAGATGGCCGGGGCGCACGAGTACGACGGCGGCTGGGATCCGTCAAGGGAAAGGGACGTGGTCATCGGGGTGTACCGCCTGACGATGAAGTCTGGCAGCGACAACTTCCGCCAGAGCAGCATCCAGGGCGTGATGAAGCGCATCAGGGCCAAGGGCGCCACCATCATCATCTACGAGCCGACCCTCGCGGACGGCAGCACGTTCTTCGGCAGCAGGGTCGTCAACGACCTGGAGGAGTTCAAGCGCCTCTCCAAGGCAATTATCGCAAACAGGTATGACTCATGCCTGGATGACGTGAGGGGGAAGGTATATACAAGGGATATTTTCAACAGAGACTGAATAGGTCCCGCAAAACCCCCGCCAGCAGCCCTGCTTAATTTACCGAAGTGGTTTTTATTATTGCCACTATTGCCGTAGATTTGCAGGAGAATCACAAATATTATAAAGTGAAGGGATATGGCAACTATTGGAGATATATGCGCGCCGGTGCTGACAGGTGAGTCGGCAAGGCTGTTCTTGGAATTTAAAGAACGTGTTGACAGCATGCCCGAGAGGGAGTTGCCTGAAGGCTTCTACGATGAGTTCGAAAAAAGCGAGGAGAAGTCACGTAAATTCGCCGAAAGACAGAAGATGATTCTTAAACTGAAAAAGGAGGGAGAGTATGGAGGGGGAGATATTCAGTCTTGCACGAAAGTGCACGAGAATTAGACTGACCGAGAGTGTCATCGCTGCGGAATTTTCCTGTGGCAATGCTGAGATTGATGATTTCTTCCATAAGGAGCATCTTGATTATGAACGGGAGATGCTCGCCAGGACATATGTATTCATATCGGATGACGATCCGGCTAAGATAGTGGCGGCAGTATCCGTCTCAAATTCAAGTATCAGTATGACCACGGCATCAAGCCGCGCGAGGAACAGAATGCAGCGCGGTATTCCGAATGTGAAAAGAAAACGGTCCTACCCGGCGTTGCTGATCGGAAGGCTTGGTGTCGACATGCAATTCAAAGGGAAAGGTATCGGCTCGCAGGTCATTGACTATCTTAAACATTGGTTCAGCAGCAACGGCTATGACAGTATATGCAGATACCTTGTCGTCGATGCTGTCAATGAGCCGCATGTCCTTTACTTCTACGGGAAGAACGGATTTATGCCCCTGTATGCTACGGAGGAGGAAGAGCGTGCAGCATTAGACAAAAAAGGAGACAGGCTGAATTCCCGTGTGATGTACTGCGACCTGAAGCTGTGGCGGCAAAGCCGGTCATAGTATCCGCAGTTCAGGAGAATATAGGCCAATATCACCGGCCTTTCAACTTGCGGATTGAAGGCAGAACAATCTTTAGATTACTTACAATAGCGGACAGACGTGTGGAGTAGATACTTCTGCGTAAACTGTCATACACCCTAAACAAATGTTGAAAAAAAATGTACAACTCGACGGCTCGTCCATACTTGTGACCGGAGCCGCAGGCTTCATCGGCGCCAGTCTCACAAGGAGGCTGCTGGACGAGTACCCGGACTGCCGGGTCATCGGCATCGACAACATCACAGACTATTACGACGTAAGGCTGAAGCACGGGAGGCTTGAACGGCTCAGGGCATACGGGGACCGTTTCGTGTTCTTCCGGGACTCCATCGCGGACAGGAGCGCGGTTGACCGCATATTCGGGGAATTCAGGCCCTCGGTGGTGGTCAATCTCGCCGCACAGGCGGGGGTAAGGTACAGCATCACAAACCCCGACGCGTACATCGAGAGCAACATCATCGGCTTCTATAACATCCTGGAGGCGTGCCGGCACAGCTACGACGGAGGACGCCCCGGAGTCGGTCACCTGGTCTACGCCTCATCCTCCAGCGTCTACGGGGCAAACAGGAAGGTCCCGTACTCCACCGACGACATGGTGGACAACCCCATAAGCCTCTACGCCGCCACCAAGAAGAGCGACGAGCTGCTGGCGCACGCCTACAGCAAGCTCTACGACATTCCCTCCACGGGACTGCGCTTCTTCACAGTCTACGGACCCTGCGGCAGGCCCGACATGGCGTACTACAGCTTCACTGACAGGCTGGTCAGGGGTGAGAACATCAGGATATTCAACTACGGCAACTGCCTCAGGGACTTCACATACATCGACGACATCGTGGAGGGCGTGGTCAGGGTCATGCGCCACGCTCCCGAGAGACGCACCGGGGAGGACGGACTCCCCATACCGCCGTATATGGTCTACAACATCGGCAACAGCTCCCCCGAGAGCCTGCTGGACTTCGTGACGGTGCTTCAGGAGGAGCTTGTTAGGGCCGGAGTGCTGCCGGAGGACTACGACTTCGAGGCACACAGGGAGCTTGTCCCGATGCAGCCCGGGGACGTGCCTGTGACGTACGCCGACACCGCCCCGCTGGAGCGTGACTTCGGCTTCAGGCCCTCCACACCACTCCGGACAGGGCTCAGAAACTTCGCACAGTGGTATAAATTGCAGCATAGATAAGGTTTATGATAACCACAAAAGATATTTTAGAAGAATATATTACTGCCGATGCAAAAGCTAACGGGGTTAAACTTTTCGGTATAAAAAACAAGTTAAAGAATAGATTTAATCCGATATGGCAGTTTTTAGTTGCTTTAAGGAGATATGAGTATACGAGGAATCATTGTAAAAGAAATATTCTAACTATGCTGATATTCTAATTACGATGGAAAAGATATCATAGATTATCTGTTAAATTGGGATTCTCTATACCTCCAAATGTATGCAATCGTGGATTGTCATTACCGCATTACGGAAATATTGTTATTAATCCCGCATGTAAAATAGGGAAAAATTGCCGAATACATGTTGGTGTCAATATTGGGGCAAATGGTGGCAGCAATGGTGCTCCGGATATAGGCGATAATGTCTATATAGCTCCTGGAGCTAAACTTTATGGGAATATAAGCATAGGATCAAATTGTTTTATTGCTGCAAATTCTGTTGTAAATAGAAATTTTAACGACAACAGTGTAATTGCAGGTATGCCTGCCATTCTCAAAAAGCACATTGACAGATGCTGGTGGCAACAACATCAATTGAAATTAGACTAAAAACACATAATATGAACATCTTAGTGACCGGCGGTGCCGGATTCATAGGCTCCAACCTCTGCGAGCACCTTCTGGAGACAGGGCACACAGTCCGCTGCCTCGACAACTTCGCGACGGGACATATCGAAAACATCCTGCCTCTGTTTGAAAAACACCCCGGGCGTTTCAGTCTCCTGGTAGGGGACATCCGCAACATGGAGGACTGCCGGAAGGCGGTCGACGGCATGGAGTACGTCCTCCACGAGGCCGCCCTCGGCTCGGTGCCGCGCTCCATCAAGGACCCCATAACAACCAATGCCGTGAATATCGGCGGCTTCCTCAACATGCTTGTCGCGGCGAGGGACGCTGGTGTCAGGCGGTTCGTCTTCGCCGCCAGCAGCTCCACATACGGTGACAGCAGGACCCTGCCCAAAGTGGAGGATGTCATCGGCAGGCCCCTCTCTCCCTATGCCATAACCAAATACGTGGACGAGCTCTACGCGGATGTCTTCGCGCGCACCTACGGGACGAAGTATATCGGCCTGAGGTACTTCAACGTCTTCGGCCGCCGTCAGGACCCCAACGGGGCATACGCCGCCGTCATTCCGCTCTTTGTAAAGAAGTTCATGAGGCACGAGGCCCCGACCGTCAACGGTGACGGCGAGTACAGCAGGGACTTCACCTATATCGACAACGTCATCCAGATGAACATGCTAGCCCTCAGAACGCAGAATCCGAAGGCCGTGAACCAGATTTACAATACGGCCTACGGTGAGCGCACCACGCTCAACCAGCTCGTGGCGTACCTGAAGGAGTATCTCTCTGAGTACGACCCTGCAATAGCCGCTGTCGAGCCTGTCCACGGCCCAAACCGTGCCGGCGACATCCCCCATTCCCTCGCCGACGTGGACAAGGCCAAAAGGCTTCTGGGCTACGATCCTCAGTTCAGCATGAGGCAGGGGCTGAAGGAAGCCGTAAAGTGGTATTGGAACAATCTGTAAACTGAAAAAATCAAAACAACTATGAAGGGAATAAAAATCTGTGTTATAGGCCTCGGATATGTGGGCCTTCCTCTTGCAAGGCTTTTCTCGACAAAGTACAAGACCGTAGGGTTCGACATGAACCCGGCGAGGGTGGCGGCTCTGATGGCAGGCCACGATGCCACCCTCGAAGTGTCCGACGAGCTGCTGCAGAGCGCAATACGCGACAACGGCTTTGTGTGCACATCCGATTTGGAGGATATACGCGACTGCAATTTTTATGTTGTTGCGGTTCCTACGCCAGTGGACGAGAACAACAATCCCGACCTGACTCCCCTCTACGGGGCAAGCACCACTGTCGGCAAGGTCATATCCAAGGGAGACATCGTTGTCTATGAGTCCACGGTATATCCCGGAGTGACGGAGGATGAGTGCATTCCGGTGGTGGAGAAGGTGTCCGGTCTGAAATTCAACGAGGACTTTTTCGCAGGCTACAGCCCTGAAAGGATCAACCCCGGCGACAAACTGCACACCGTAGAAAAGATAAAGAAAGTCACTTCCGGTTCCACTCCGGAAATAGGCAAAATAGTGAATGGTGTCTACAGTTCGGTAATTGTCGCCGGAACGCATCTTGCTCCGAGCATCAAGGTGGCCGAGGCGGCGAAGGTGATAGAAAACTCGCAGAGGGATATAAATATAGCTTTCGTGAACGAGTTGTCGAAGATATTCAATAAATTGGGCATAGATACTCAGGATGTGCTCGAAGCGGCTTCCACGAAGTGGAACTTCCTGCCGTTCAAGCCCGGCCTTGTCGGAGGGCATTGCATAGGCGTTGACCCTTACTATCTTGCACAGTGCGCCCAGAGACACGGCTATAATCCCGAGATAATACTTGCCGGCCGCCGCATGAACGACGGCATGGGCGAATATGTCGCGAACGAGACTATAAAGCTGATGCTCAAGAAGGGCATCCAGGTGCTCGGCTCTGACATCCTGATACTCGGGTTCACCTTCAAGGAGAACTGCCCTGACGTGCGCAACACCAGGGTCATCGACATCTATAGGGCATTGAAAGAGTACAATGTAAATGTAACCGTATATGATCCGTGGGCCAACCCGGAGACGGTCAAGCATGAATACTGTATTCAGGTGACGAATGAGCTTCCCAATGGAAAGTTCGATACGGCAATCCTCGCTGTCGCCCACAGGAAGTTCGGGGAGCTGGACGTGCCGTCGCTCCTGAAAGACAGGCATGTCATATTCGATGTCAAGGCCTTCCTCGACAGAAAAATCGTAGATGGAAGGCTTTAGCTTAAACATTAAGTTGATTATGAAAGCAACATTTACATCCTTCAATCTCGGATTAATAAGCAAATATAAAGTAGAACTGATGGGGCTGAGTATAGTTCTCATTGTACTTGGCCACGCAAGAGCAAGTGGAGTCGTTTATCCATTTTTTATAGATAAGCTAATAATCGCATCATTAGGGACAATCTGTTTTTTCTTATTGTCCGGAATGGGAATGTATTATTCACTTTCTAAACTCAGTTCATTTAAAAAAGAATTATTGCATTGGTATAAGAGGCGTTATACTAGATTACTTGTCCCATATTTAATATTGAGCATACCTGTATATGCAATTACTATTGCATATAATGGAGGTTCTTTCATTGATTTTATTCTGAGAATTACCACTATTAGTTTTTGGTATCCTCCGCATGAAGGAATGTGGTTTATAGCCATGATCATTCCTTTATATTTACTTTCTCCAATTGTGTTTTGGGTAACAAAAAAGTTGAAACATCAATGGATTCAATTTGTTTTGTACGTAGCAATACTTATTGTAATGATAATGATTGGTAAGTATTCAAGTCTTGACGATGGATATTTTTACAAAGCAATATTCTTTTTCATAGGGATGTGGATAGCACCTTGTATCAAGGACGGCAAACGGATTAATTGGCCGATAGTAATTCTCCTAACATTACCTTTTTTCGTTATAGCCCGTTATATTCCAATTCTCAAGGAGATTCCAAGAGTAATATTTTTGTTTCCTACATTTTTGTTTGTTACTTGTGCAGGATATGAATATTTATCCCACCGTTACAACAAGAATATTGTGTCAAGATTAAGCGATTTTATGGGAAGAATCTCGTTGGAAATGTATTTGGCACACGTCTA
>DVHR01000049.1 GCA_018711925.1 Candidatus Coprenecus pullicola | reverse complement strand
AGAGTGTAGTCCTTGCCCTCTACCTTGAACTGCGTTATCTGGAGCCAAAACAAGGGCGAAGCAGCCACTGCAATGCTATGGTCAAGACAAACAAAAAGCACCTGCATTTTGATTGCAAGTGCTTCGTCCTCTGTGCTTTAGAGAGTAGCGAGACCCAGGATTGAACTGGGGACCTCATGATTATGAATCATGCGCTCTAACCAGCTGAGCTATCTCGCCATCATTTTGTTGAGCTACCAGGAGTCGAACCTAGATTTACAGAGCCAGAATCTGTCGTGCTGCCATTACACCATAGCTCAGTGGAATCGGAGCGCAAAGGTATATAATTTTTGGAAAATACAAAAATTTTTTGCGCAAACCGATTATGCCGGCCGGCTAAGGCTATTCCCGGATGACCTGTACTTCGTTGTGCAGGCCGAGCTTGATGATGGAAGATGCCTTGCCGGTGGCGTTCTGCTCGCAGGAAGGATCAACGGTGAAGTCCACTGCGGTCTTGATGTCATCGGTGATATCAGCGTATCTCTTCGGAGCGGATGTGCCTGAGACATTGGCCGATGTGGAGACGATGGGCTTGCGGAAGGCGCGGAGCAGCTCAAGACAATACTCGCTCTTCGGAATCCTGATGGCAATGCTGCCGTCCTCCGCTGTTACGTTGGAGGCCAGGTTGATACCCTCCGGGTAGATGATGGTCAGGGGCTTGTCGCTCAGGGACTCGACGGTGACGGCCATCTCGGGAATCTCCCGGACATAGCGGCCCACCATGTTCATGTCTCCGGCCAGGATAATCAGGCTCTTGGAGTCGGATCTCTGCTTGAGCGAGAAGACTTTTTCTACCGCCGCCTCGTTTGTGGCATCACAACCGATACCCCAGATGGTGTCAGTGGGGTAGAGAATGACACCGCCGGCCTTGAGTACGGCAACTGCCTTTTCAATCTGTTCTTTCTGTATCATAGTCCTTGTGTTATTCGTTCATACTTATCTCTGTTATTACCGGATAATGGTCTGAGCAGTCCAGGCGTAGTGTCCTGTGCTCAAGCACATCTGCGTTTTCAGGAACAAATGCGTAGTCAATCCTCAGAAGTGGCCAGAGTATGCGGTAGGTGGCCCCGAAGCCTCTGCCCGCTTCCCGGAATGTGTCCTTGCGTCCGCTCCGGAGGCTGCGGAAACAGTAGGATACCGGAGTGTCATTGACGTCTCCGCAGATGACTGCCGGCAATCCGCTCTCCGAAATATTGTCAAGCAAAGCCCGTACCTGACTGCCTCTGCGGGAAGAGGATTTTTTAACTTTTTCGTGTGCCTGTGCGAATTCGTGCGAGAACTCGTCATATCCTCGTCCGATTTTCTTTATGATGGATACGATGGAGATGTTGTTGGACTCCAGATGCACGTTGTATAGACGGAACAGGCGGCCGGACAGCTCCATGTCCGCATACAGCGCCATGTTGGTGCTTCGGGGAAAATATATGTGCCCGCTTTCTCTCATGGGCAGGGTGCTGAGGGTTACGTTACCGACGAAATCTCCGTTACGCAGACGGTAGAAATGATGCGTGCGGTACCGGTATCCGGGGAAGATATCCTGAATCGAAGCGGTGTCCCGGACCCGGAATTCCTGAAGGGACACTATCTGCGGCATCTCGGTCTCAATCAGCGAGACGACATCCTCCATGTTCTGTCGGGAAGTGCCGTCTCCGGCCCTGAAACCGCCTACATTCCAAGTCAGGACTTTAATGCCGCCGGTGTCCGTGATATCCGGTTCGTGCCCGCCTATGCGGAAAAATGAGCCTGCGAAGATAAATGCCGGGGCTATGGCCGCCAGGGATATCCAGGCGGAGGAGGACCATCTGAACAGGGATATGATGAGCAGCAGGACGTTTATCAGCAGGACTGGAATGAAGTAAAGACCTAGGAATCCGGCTACTGGCAGTACTGCCGGGTCAATCAGGGCTGAAGCATAGCTCAGGTACAGCAGCAGGCAGAATACTGTCGCGACGACCTTGTAGGAGATGCTTAGAAATGTTGTTTTCCCCTTGCTCATCAGGAGTACAGCCGGTTCTTTTTCTTCCAGTAAAGAATCATTATAAGGCCGAAGATCATGCCGCCAAGATGGGCGAAGTGGGCGACACCGCTGTTTGTGCCCGAGAGTCCGGACAACAGTTCAATGGCTCCGAAGATGATGACCATCCATTTTGCCTTGAGGGCGATAGGCGGGAATATGAACTGCAGTACGTTGTTGGGGAACATCATGCCGTAGGCCAGCAGCAGACCGTAGATGGCGCCGGAAGCACCTACTGTAGGCACTCTGTTGACTGTCGCTTCAACAAGACCTGGCATTTCCGCGAAAGCAATCTGCAGGTACATGACCAGCTCGTTTATGAGTCCCGCACCTATGCCGCAGACCATGTAGAACAGGAAAAATTTCTTCCCTCCCCAATAGTTCTCCAGTACGCTTCCGAACATGTACAGCGAGAACATGTTGAAGAATATGTGCCAGAAGCCGCCGTGCATGAACATGTAGGTTATCAGCTGGAACGGCTTGAAGAACGGAGATGTGAAATAGAACAGCGAGAATGTCTGATACATGAACTGCTGGGCGAACAGAGTCACCACAAACACTATCGCGTTGATGATTATAAGATTCTTGACTACAAATGGCAGTCCGGGGCGGTAATATCCGTAATTGTTCATAAAATCCTTTCTATATCTTCTTCAGTAAGTACTGACATGCATCTTTTCCCTCCTGGCGAAGTCTCAGGCTCCGCGCAGGAAAACAATGAGTCTACCAAAAGTCGTGCCTCATCTGCCGACAGCCTGCCGTTTCCGGCTGATGCGGCAGCTGCTCCAGCCAGCCTGCGGGCCATGGCTTCCCTGTTGTCAGCCCTTATCAGGTCTATCGAGCCGCTCTCCATAAGGGAGGCAAGGAGCCCGTCAATGGCTGTCCTTACCGAACTTTCGTCAGTGCCGAACTCTTCCGGAAGCCCGTTTACGGATATGGAGTTCTCCTCCTGAGGCCCGATGTCGAATCCAAGTAGCCTCAGCTGTTCCCTGTTCTCTGTCAGCAGGGAGTATTTCTCCGGAGAAAGCTGTATCACGCAGGGAAACAGCACCTGGTGCGAGATGGGTGCGGAGTTGTCCAGCTGTCGGAGGTATTTTTCGTATAGAATCCTCTCTCTCGCTCTCCGTATGTCCACTATCATCATGCCGGAGCGGAGTGTTGTGACTAGGTATCTTCCGGATATCTGCAGTATGCCGCTGCCGGAAGAGGATGCCCCGCTGTCCGCGAAGATCTCCCCGTATCCGTTTACGGCGGCGGACGGTGTCTCCGCAGGCTCGATTGCGGAGTAATGCCTGGAAGGCCTCGTGTCCGGAAGGATAGTCTCATAAGGGATGTGCTGTGGCCTGGAGGGTTGAGGGCGGCTGTAGCTTCCCGTGTAGTTGAACCGTGACGGGGCTGGAATGTCCGGGAGTGTGTCGTGGTCGAAATCTATGGTGGGAATGAATGAGTTGCGTCCGAGGGACTCTTTTACTGCCGCGGTGAGAATCTCGAATATCTCAGTCTCGTTCTCGAACTTCACCTCGGTCTTGGCCGGATGTATGTTGACATCGATATTCTCCGGGGTGGTCTCGAAGAAGATGTAGTATGACGGATATGCTCCTTCCGGAATCAGTTTGTCATAGGCCTTCATGACTGCCTTGTGGAAATATGAGGAACGGAAGTATCTGCCGTTGACGAAGAAGAACTGATTGCCGGCGCTTTTACGCGCATCCGAAGGATTGCCGATGAATCCGGAGATATTGATGATTCTGGTGGAAGTCCGTACATCTATCAGCTCTTTCACCATGTCCTTTCCCTCTATCTCCAGTATTCTTTGCTTTAAGGTGTTAGCTTTTTTGAGGTTGTATATGTCCTTGCCGTTATGGACCAGTCTGACGCTGATTTCGGGACGGCACAGGGCCACGTGGGAGAATTCCGAGACTATCTGCCGGAACTCGGTGCTGTCGGACTTGAGGAATTTCCTTCTGGCCGGAAGGCTGTAGAATATGTTTCTTACCGCGATGTTGGTGCCTTCCGGCATGGCCGCCTCTTCCTGCCCGGAGAATCCCGATGGGGTGAAGACGGTCTCGGAACCGGTATCGGAGCCCTTTTTGCGGGTTCTGAGAGTGACTTCAGCCACGGCCGCTATTGACGGCAGGGCCTCGCCCCTGAAACCGTATGTCATGATTGAGGACAGGTCGGAGGCTTCCGAGATTTTGGAAGTGGCGTGCCGCTCGAAACACAGCCTGGCTTCCTCCGGTGTCATGCCGCAGCCGTCATCGATGACCTGAATAAGAGTTTTGCCAGAGTCCTCGATGATGACGCTGATATTTCCGGCTCCGGCATCGACTGCGTTTTCCAGCAGCTCTTTCACAGCGGACGCGGGCCTCTGTACGACCTCTCCGGCAGCAATCAGATTCGATATGTTTGAAGGTAGAATCCTCAGCATGCTGCAACTATCTCATAGACTCCAGAAATACTGTGAAGTATTTGGCAAAATAAATGAGAAATGCGAAGAAAATGGCGACAGATACCAGTCCTATTATACGGGTCAGGTTCTTGTTGAGGGAGCCTTTCCTGTTGTTGCGGGCCTGCTCCTGCAGCTTCCCTTTTATGTATTTTCCTGGCTGATAGCTTTCGTCTTTCCATTCCCTGCCCTCTCTCAGGGCCTTTTCCCTAAGGGCGTCCTGTCTGACTTGCTCACGTCTTTCCTTTCTCTCATCCCAGTAGCGGGGCTCGTAGTGGAAGACGCGGTGGCTCGGTGTCTTGAAAAAAGAGATATTCATATCATGCAAAGATATGCAAAAATGCGACAGATGCAAAAAAGAACAAAGGGGCATTGAAGCGGATATCGGGATGCCCTGAATGGCAAATTGTCAAATTGCCGAATTGAGATATTTTTACATGCCGTTTTTTTTACCGGCCGGTGGAATATGGCTACATTTGCGTCAACCATAATATTTTACACAATGAGAAAATTTTTTACAGTATGGCCGTTGCTGGCCATTTTATTTCTGTTGTTCTCTTGTAATAAAGACAACGGAAGGGAAACCGGGCCTTTGAAATTCGAACTTTCTTCTACGGAAATGTCCGTTTCAAATGAGGGCGGTCAGTATCAAATGCTTTATACATTGGAGAACCCTGTGGACACGGCATCTGTACGCGCATCATGCGGGGAATCCTGGGTCTATGGATTTATGGACGCCGGCAATGCAGTGACTTTTTTGGTAGCTGCCAATGAGTCGGATAGTGTGAGGACTGCTGATGTAGTCGTTACATATATGGATGTGACATGTGAGTTCACAGTAACCCAGGAAGCGTCACCCGTACCCCCGGCCCCGTCTTTTGAAATAACCATCAAGGACGTGACTTATAACAGCTGTTCGTATGAGGTGATACCTTCTGACAAGGAGATGACCTATATTCCGGACAGGTGCAGCAGGCTGACTTATTGGGATCTTTTTACACCAGAGGAAACCCCCGATCGTTTTATTCAGGAGCAGCTGGACTACTTGCAGGGTTGGTCCGATTACATCGGCATAAATGTCTCGGATTATATTTCTCAGCTGATTGAGCAAGGTGACCTGACTGACGGGCAGTTCGACAATCTTGAGGCCGACAAGGAATACGTGCTCTTTGTGTATGGGATAAATACCGATATGGAAGTGCTCTCGGGCCTTTTCTGGGAGTATTTTAAGACTGAGGACGTGACGCCGTCCGACAATGAGCTGAATGTTACTGTCACCAACATTACGACAAATTCAGCCGAGTTCCACGTTACGACTACAAATGACGATCCATATGTAATCGGGGCGGACCTTGCGGCAAACTGGGCCGGTAAGACCAACGACGAGATCTTGGAAGTGCTTACCGGAGATTCATATGATGTGTCCAGAAATGTTCAAAGCGGGGATTATGATGCTGGTTTCTGGAATCTGACATCAGGAACGGACTATATCTGTTTTGTTTTCGGGTTTGATGCAGGAAAGGCGACGACAGAACTTCAGGTAATCCCTTTCACTACAGAGTCGGTTCAGGGATCTGAGTTGCAGTTCGATATAGAATGGGGCCCTGCATTTGATATTGACGAGGTGATTGCAATGTATGCGGATGAATATCCTATAGTAGAGGAATGGTTTACTTCCATGTATGGAGTGGGTAGGATATATATGCCGATGAGGGTCATCGCTCCGGAAGAAGCAGCGGGATTTTACTGGGCGTTTGAGAATTGGTTTGATTTTTCTGATCCGGATATGCATAGTGACGGAGAACTTATCACTCGTCTTGTCGATGGTTATGTGGGTATTCAGTATGACGAATACGATGGATTCTTTGCAGATTTTGATACGCCTGGAACTATAATCGGAGTATGCTATGACGAGAACGAAAAATACGGTCCGGTGTATAGGGAACTTATCAATCTGTCCAAAGAGGACATGACACCCGCGTCAGAATTCCCGATTGAGGAGTTCGTAGCGTCTCACAGCAGCCGATAACGCGCAAAAGCCGCATCAGCGGCCCTTGAAATGAGAAGAGGCCGGACAGAGCCAATCCTGTCCAGCCTCTTCTATTTTTATTTTATGGAGTACCGGGTTTAGCCGCAATGATAGTAGCGTCTTACGAGCTCCATCATAAGGCCCTTGTCGAGCTTGACCTCTTCGCGGATATTGGCGTCGTTGTAGGCACGGAGCATGGCGATGCGGCCGTCTATCATGCTCTTTGAGAACACGCCTTTGGCCTCATAAAGGGCTCTGTTCTTTTCCAGCTCGTCAGCTGACTCGGCGCATGACGTAGGCAGCTGGGCCAGAGAGTTGAGTACAGCGGCGTTCTTGGCATCGTGTATATTGACATCGACGTATGTCTTCTCGGCAATCTCCAAGGCGTTGGGCAACTCGAATCCGATACGGGCTGCTGTCACAAGGCCGGCCAGCATCAGGTGTATATCCGCGGAACCGTCACCTGAGCGCAGCTCTACAGTCTGCTTGTCGGGCATCACGATGTCGGGATTCCGGGGTAGGCCGTTGGCGATGGCGGACATGTCGCTCTTTCCTGTCCAGCCGAGGGGTACGCGCACGAGTACGGAACGGTTGCGGTCACCCCAGCAGATGCTGGTGGGTGCCTCCTGGTGAGGTACCAGGCGGAAGTATGAGGTAGGGTTTGCATTTCCGAAAGCGGTAAGGGATGACGCGCAGATCATATAGCCGGCGATGGCCTTGCGTGCCTCGTCGGAGAGATGTCCGTCCTTGAGCATCACTGAGTGCTCCCCGTTCATGATGCGGGTATGGAAGTGCAGTCCGCTTCCGGCCTTGCCCTCGGTGATCTTGGGTGCGAATGTGATGTCGAAGCCGTACTGCCATGCCAGGGTGCGGAGAATCCATTTGGCCATCACCAGCTGGTCTGCCGCCGATTCTACGGGCGATACGAGGAACTCGATCTCATTCTGCTCGTACACTTTGCCGTCCAGGGTGAAGTTGCCTACCTCGGAGTGTGCGTACTTGATGTTGCCGCCGACCTGGGAGATGAGTTTCATCGCCTCTGTGCGGAAAGCCTCTACCTTTGTGAAAGGGGTGGACTCATGATATCCGCGCTGGTTCTCTGACGGGAAGCAGTTGTCATCGTCGTAGATGACGTAGAACTCCAGCTCGCCCATGGCCTCGAAGGTGTAGCCTGTGGTCTTCTTGAACTCCTCGTGGGCCTTGCGGAGGGTGTACTCAGGAGAACTCTCCAGCGGCAGTCCGTCCTTGGTGAAGTAGGAGCAGAGCATGCCGAGTGTGGGTATCTCGGCGAATGGGTCGATGTAGGCTGTCGAGAAGCGGGGAATGACATAGAGGTCGCTTGAGCCGGCCTCGATATAGGAAAACAGACTGGAGCCGTCAACTCTCTCTCCGAACGAGAGGATCAGGTCCAGATACTGAAGGCTGCTGACCGGGAAGTTGAGGGTCTTCAGCCTGCCGTCTCCCGCGATGTAGCGGAAGTTCACGACACGGATGTCGTTGGCTGTGATGAAATTGATTATGTCATCCTTTGTGAACTCATCGGGCATCTTGCCGATGGCACTCACCAGAGGATTGATGTTGTACGTCAATGCTGTGTTCATAATTGCATTTAAATTATTTAGAATTTGCAGCAAATTAGTGCAAATTTTTTAATTATTCCAAACTTTTACGGATAGAATATTACCTGTACGGCAACAGTTGCTGTCTCCCGCCTGTCGGGAAACTGTCGGCGAGGACATGACACTGTCCGTGCGTATGTCCGCAAGACTGGCGCCAATGTGACTAAAGTGTGCAGGTTCTGTTAATTTCACGGTGTGAATGTAGTGAAAATCGGAACGGCTTTTTATCTTTGCATGAATTTAACGAATCAGTATGAGAAACAAGTTAGGAACAATAGTTATGGCGGCAGTGATGGTGACGGTCGCCTGTCTACGGTCGGAAGCTGGGGAGACTACGTGCGATGTGCCTGTTGTCAACCCGACACCTCATGAGGTGGTGATGCTTCCGGAGGAAGGGACTGTGGATATTTCCGCAGGAGTAAGGCTAATGGACAAGTCGGGGCTGTTCCGGGAGGCTGCCGGTTTTCTGCCCGCAGGTGATAAGAAAGTGGTCGGTCTTACGGTTGATTTCGGGGAGAAAAAGGCTGTCAGGGCAGGAGTCAGGGCTGTCTCCGGTGCTTACCTGCTTGCGATAGGCAGCAAGGAAATATCCGTTCTTGGATACGATGAGCGTGGGGTTTTCTACGGGCTTCAGACCCTGCGTCAGATAGCGGCTCAGGCCGGGGACGGGCATATGCCGTGCATGACGGTCAATGACTGGCCGGATCTTCCGGCAAGGGGTGTGGTCGAGGGATTTTACGGTACTCCATGGTCGCATGAGGCAAGGCTGTCCCTGATAGATTTCTACGGCAGGTATAAGATGAATACCTACATATACGGCCCGAAAGACGATCCGTATCACAGTTCTCCGAACTGGAGAAAGCCTTATCCGGAGGATGAGGCCGCTCAGATAAGGGAACTGGTGGAGGCCTGCAGGGCCAATTACGTGGATTTCGTCTGGGCCATACATCCCGGACAGGACATAAAGTGGAACGAGGAGGACTATGCGGCTCTCGTGGCCAAGTTCGAGAGCATGTATGCTTTGGGTGTCAGGGCTTTCGCCATATTTTTCGATGATATATCCGGAGACGGGGCCAATCCTTATCGTCAGGTGGAGTTGCTCAATCGTCTGAATGAGGAGTTTGTCAAGGCCAAGGGGGATGTGGCTCCGCTTATAATATGCCCTACTGACTACAACCGTTCGTGGGCCAATCCCACGGAACGGGGCAGTCTGGCTGTTTACGGCAGGGAACTAGACCCTTCTGTACGGGTGTTCTGGACCGGGGACTATGTGTGCAGTGACCTTACTCCGGCCACTCTGGAGTGGGTGGGCTCCAGAATACAGCGCCCGGCCCTGTACTGGTGGAACTTCCCGGTGACGGACTATTGCCGTCACATAGTCATGCAGGGACCTGCCTGCGGTCTGGACCGGTCTTTGACATCTGAGAATCTCTGCGGTTTTGTAAGCAATCCCATGGAGCATGCCGAGGCTTCCAAGCTGGCTCTGTATGGAGTGGCGGACTATACCTGGAATATTGAGGAATATGGCCCTTTGTCCAATTGGGAGCGCGGGCTGGGTGTTCTGGCCGGTAATGAGGCCCGGGAGGCATACCGTACATTTGCCATACACTCCTGCGATACGGAGTCAGGCTACCGTCGTGACGAGTCATGGGAAACTGAGGTCTTTGATTTCGATGACTATACTCCGGAACAGTATGACGCACTGCTCGGGGAGTTCCGCCGTATTGAGGCCGTACCGGACGAGATGGAGGAGAAATGCTCAAATGCGGCTTTGATGAACGAGCTCCGTCCGTGGCTCGAGGAATTCGGCAGGCTGGGTGCCAGAGGGGTGCGTACCCTTGAACTGATAAAGGTCTATGAGAGCGGAGACGACGCGGCTTTCTGGTCTGCCTATGTGGACAACCTGACGCTGCCTCAGGACAAGGAAGCCTACGAGGCTCACAAGTCCGGATCATTGAAACTCAATCCGTTCTGTGAGAGGGCTATGGACGGTATGGCGGCAGCATTTTACCGTCGGGTGGCCGGCCGCAGTCCATATTCCTACACGGCTATGGGCTCGTTTGCCAACTCGGGGACAGTGTCCGGAAAGCTCATGTTCGATGATGACTCTACTACGTTCTATACCTCAGCATATGCCCAGCAGACCGGTGACTGGATAGGTGTCGATCTCGGCCTGGTAAGGGGCCTTAGGGAGATAGATATACTTCAGGGCCGCAATTCGGTGGACGATGTGGACTATTTCGACAGGACTGTCCTGGAGGCTTCCAAGGACGGACAGATATGGTTTCCTGTGATTGCAGACACGCTGGAGAGGCAGTATGTGATAAGGTGGCAGGGCCGTGGGGTGGACGCCCGGTATGTGCGTCTGCGCAAGATTGAGTCGGACAAGACCAACTGGGCCGCTGTCCGTACATTCAGTGTCAACCCGATAAGGCCTGACAGCCTGGACTTCGACATGCAGGCCCCTGACAGGGACAAGGCCGTGTACGCCTTTGACAACAATCCTTACACGTATTATGCCTTGGACGGTGCGCTGTCATTCGGCATTGTCCGTGAGGACAGTGCTCAGGTGTCCGTGGATAAGGTGCTGCTGCTCAGACCGCGTTCCGAGGTGACGGTTACCCAGTATGCAGCAGACGGCTCAGCCGTAGGGCGCATCAGTACGGAAGAGCCTTATTGCAGCATCAGCCTGAGTCCGGATGCGGTGCGTGTCAGGATTGAGGGAGATACGGATATTTTTGAGATACTGTAAATAATAATCGACTTATGAAAAGAATACTGTCATTGTGCATGGTGCTGACGGCTTCTGTTGCCCTGTCGGCACAGACCTACAGTAATTTGGTGCCGCAGCCTCTGAGCGTCAGTCCCGAGGACGGCGCGTTTGTTATGCGGAAAGGCCTTTCGGTATGCGCTTCCGACGATATGACTTTCGAGAGAGAGTATCTGAAAGAGCATCTGGAGAATATTTTCGCCTTTGAGATACCTGTCAACGAAGTCCCTGTCTACAACGGCATCGTCCTGATGCTGACAGAGGGCATGGAGAGCGAGGCCTACCGGCTGAACGTGAAGGAAGACCGCGTCCTTATAGAGGCTTCGGACTGTGCCGGGATATTCTACGGCATCCAGACCCTGCTTCAGATGATGCCTTCTGCTGTCTACGGCGGCGACAGTCCGGAACTTACCGGCTGGACGTTGGACGGAGTGACTGTCGAGGACTCTCCGAGATACCACTATCGCGGGGCAATGCTGGATGTCTCCAGGACATTTTTCGACGTGGAGCATGTCCTGAGCCTGCTGGACTGGATGGCGTACCACAAGCTCAACAAGTTTCACTGGCATCTGGCCGATGACAACGGCTGGAGGATAGAGATAAAGAGATATCCGCAGCTTACGGAGAAAGGTGCATGGCGGGGAGACGGGGAAGTGACTCCGGCCGCATACGGTCAGGGACATGGGCGTTATGGCGGCTACTATACGCAGAAGGATATCCGGAGGGTGGTGCGCTATGCGGCTGAGCGTCATATAGAGATTATACCCGAGATAGACCTGCCCGGACACAGCCGCTCGCTGATAGGGGTGTTCCCGGAGATGGCCTGCGATATGGATGTCCCTTATATAAGTGTCAACGGAGAGACGGACAATGTGCTTTGTGTGGCCAGGGAGGAGAATTACAGGATACTCTCCAATATATTCAGGGAGATAGCCTCGCTTTTCCCGTCGGAGTATATACACATCGGAGGGGATGAGGTGGACCATACGTCGTGGAACAACTGTCCCCGCTGTCTGGCCTTGATGCAACTGTACGGTCTGGGCGGGCCGGAGGAGCTGCACAGCTGGTTTGTGTATGAGCTGGAGGACATACTCTCCAAGTGCGGCAAGAAGATGGCCGGCTGGGACGAGATAGTGATATCGGATGCTGTCTATGACAGTTCCGCTCTCGTCTATGCGTGGAGAAGCGTTGAGAGCGGACGTATGTCGGTGGAAAAGGGTTACAATACAGTGGTGCAGATAGGGGAGTACTGCTATTTGGATATGAAACAGTCGCCCGCCGAGAGGGGACACAGCTGGGCCGGCATAGTGCCTCTGTCCAAGACTTACTCACTTGAGCCGGATGAGATATTGGTCGGCTCACCTGCGGACAGCTCTCTGATAGCCGGAGTGCAGGCCGGTCTGTGGGCTGAGCTTATGGCCTGGCCGCCGCGTCTGATGGAATATCAGTATTTCCCGCGTCTGTGCGCTTTGGCCGAGGTGGGCTGGAGCTCTAAGGCCAACCGTGGTTTCGGGGATTTTGAGAGCAGACTTTACCAAGAGCATTTCCAGAGACTGTACCGTATGGGCATAGCGTTCCGTGTGGCTCCGCCGGAAGTGACTTTTGACGGTCAGGTGCTGCATGTGCGGCCGCCTCATCCTTCTGCGGTTGTGCGCTACAGTATGGACCGGACGGCCCCGACGGCCTCGTCTCCGGTGTGCCGGGGGGAGATTTTAACGGACAGACCGGAGGACTTCCGTTTCGCTACGTTTTTTGCGGATGACCTCAGCAGCATTGCCGTGGGAGCCTCCAATATCGAATTGTATGATTATCTGGATCCGAAGATGACTGTAGAAAGCAATTTCCCGCTGTCTGACGGCAACAAGCGGAGTCTCTCAGGCCGGGACGGAGTCGGATATTCCGGACGGGTGCTGCAGGCCGGGGACACGCTGTCATTTATTATGGAAGAACCGGTGGAGTGCAGCCGTATCACATTCACTTCCGGAGCTCCGTCCTCAGGCATGTTCTATGTGACTGATGCTTATGTGGAGTATGTGACGGCTGACGGTGAGGCTGTCAGGGCCGGAGAGCTCTATCATGGAGAGCTGGCTTTTGAGCCGCTGTCTCCGGTGAAAGAGGTCCGTGTGGTGATGACTGACTCCAACGATGGATATACTGCGGTGTTAAGAGGTTTGATGATTGAAAAATAATAAAATATGAAAGTTCAGAAATTCAAGTTGATTCTGCTCAGTTTCCTGCAGTTCGCAGTGTGGGGAGCGTATCTGACGAGCCAGGGCCGCTATCTTGCGGAGGCCGGTTTCGGAAGCCGGATAGGATGGTTCTATTCCGTTCAGGGTATTGTGTCCATCTTCATGCCTGCAATCATGGGCATCATAGCCGACAAGTGGATTCAGGCGCAGCGTCTGCTGGGCATATGTCATGCGGTTGCAGGAGCGGCCATGATAGGTGCCGGAATATACGGTGTGACAGCAGGTTCCGACGTGGAATTCGGAGTGCTTTTCGGTCTGTATACTCTCAGTATCGCATTTTTCATGCCCACGATAGCAATATCCAATTCGGTGTCCTACACCGTACTGGAGAAATCCGGCCTGGATCCGGTGAAGGACTTTCCGCCTATCAGGGTATGGGGTACGGTGGGCTTCATCTGTTCCATGTGGTTCGTGGATCTGGTAAAGGTCGGCGGTGCGGCCATGCAGGAGACATCCATGCAGTATGTGGTGTCGGGTGCTCTGAGTGTCATCCTGGCCCTGTATACGCTGACACTGCCTGAGTGCCCCGTGAACAGGACGGCTCAGAAGAAGTCGCTGGTGGACGCCATGGGGCTCAGGGCATTTACCCTGTTCAGACAGAGAAAGATGGCCGTGTTCTTCATTTTCTCCATGCTGCTCGGAGTCGCCCTGCAGATAACCAACGGCTTCGCCAATCCCTTCCTGGCGGACTTCGGCAACTTGTCCGAGTATCAGGGAACATTCGGTGTCGAGCATTCCAACATGCTGATATCCCTGTCGCAGATATCCGAGACCCTGTGTATCCTCCTGATACCGTTTTTCCTCAAACGTTACGGCATCAAGAACGTGATGCTCATAGCGATGCTGGCCTGGACGCTGCGTTTCGGCTTCTTCGCCCTCGGCAATCCGGGCAGTGGTGTATGGCTGATAATCCTGTCCATGTTGGTCTATGGAGTGGCTTTCGACTTTTTCAACATCTCGGGCTCTCTCTTTGTCAACCAGACTACGGACAGCTCAATACGCTCCAGTGCTCAGGGACTTTTCATGCTGATGACCAACGGTGTGGGAGCGGCAGCCGGCACTATCGGGGCCCAGGCTGTCGTCAATGCCCTTGTGAACTCACATAAGGTTCCCGGCGCGGACGGTGTCATCGACTGGTCTGCTGTGATGACCGGTTGGAGTCATGCCTGGTGGCTCTTCGCAGCCTACGCCCTGGTGGTAGCCATATTGTTCGCCCTGATGTTCCAGCACAAGCACGACGGCAAGACCGCTGCGTAGTCCGGAATCAAAAAAGAGCGTCACAAGGCGGAGATATTTACATTAACCTGAAAACATTAAACTTATCAGATATGAAAAAGAAATTTATAGTAATGTGTGCGGCTCTTCTGCCGCTGGCATCCTGCGGCCTTCTGGATGATGATAAAGAGATTACTCCCTCTGGGGACGATAATTATGTGTCTGTCTCAGTCTCGGATGTGAGGGACGGATATTTCAAGCTTGATTTTGAGTGCGGAGAAGGTACTCAGACCATTGAGTATGCGGTATGCCGCGCTGTGAACATGAAGACCGACTCTGTGGCGTTCAAGGCCGGAGAGCTGGACGGAGTTCAGCGCATCGAACTTTCGGACGGCGCGACAGCCGCGACAGTGGAGTACGACTGCTCCAGGCCTATGGATTTCGGACCATATACGGTATATGCCCGTGCGGTATCTTCAACGGGCGAGGTATCCGCTCCGGTCAAGGCTCAGGTCTGCGCCCTCACCACCGGTGTCACAGTGGAGTACGTAAGCAGAGCAATCTACAAATTAAAGGCATCCTATCATGGAGATGGATTTATTGTCAATATGTACAGAGGTTCTAAAAAGGCTCTTTATGAGAGGATGGGAAACACTTTCGAAGCAAGTTTGGACGGATTCGTTGATTATATGCTGTCAGAGACAAAAGAGTCGTCATGGATTGACATATCCTCGCCTTTTCTTATTGACGGACAAGAATTGAACGTTCAGATGTTCTATAATTACTATTTAGTAGAAACTCCGTATCTTGATGACCAGTTGCTGGGATTTGTAGTGTCTGACGGAACGAGTATCACGGGCGCTTATGCGTTTGATGTTCCTTTGCAGGACAAAGATCCCTCCATACCTCTGCCTGACAGTATTGACGTTGAGATTGACTTCTCATCTCCACAGGAAGTTGAGGGAGGCGGATATGTGTTGATGGACCTTTTAATGGGCGATAATACAGATTGCTATTATTGGGGAATGTTCAACGGATGTTTCTATGTCAATCCCCCTGTTGATGATGAGGACAGTTTTTGGTATTTCATTGAAAGTGTCAAAGAAACCAATAGATATAATGTTTCTAATGAAGAAGCTGCCAAACTCTTTTTTACATGCGGAGGATTCGGGAGCCAGAATATAAGGCATTTCTATAGCAATACGGAAAGTACATTTGGTGCCGGCTTTATTTACCATGAAAAGTTTACAGATGAGGAATATTATTATCCGAAAGTACTGATTGCTGTATATCCTGTAAACTGGAATAACGAGGGATTTTTACAGTTATTTGAAATAGAAGTGCCGGAAGAACTGCTGGGGCTGTAATACAAAGTTCTGCGATATATTCAGACAGTAGTCGGCTGTGCGCAGATGTGTATTGGACTCTATCGGCATAGTTGAATATAGATTGAAACCTTTTCAATTAACTTAAAAACATTAAACTTATTTGATATGAAAAAGTGTTTTATAGTAATGTGTGCGGCTCTTCTGCCGCTGGCATCCTGCGGTCTTCTGGACGATGATAAAAATGTCACTCCATCAGAGGAAGAGAATTATGTGTCTGTTTCAGTCTCGGATGTAAGGGACGGATATTTCAGACTTGACTTTGAGTGCGGTGAAGGTACTCAGACTATTGAATATGCTGTTTGCCGCGCGGTGAATATGAAGACCGACTCGGTGGCGTTCAAGGCCGGGGAGCTGGACGGAGTGCAGCGCATCGAGCTTTTGGACAGCGCGACTGCCGCGACTGTGGAGTACGACTGCTCCGAGCCGCTGGACTTCGGACCATATACTGTATATGCCCGTGCGGTATCTTCATCGGGCGAGGTCTCCGCTCCGGCCAAGGCTCAGGTCTGCGCTCTCACCACCGGTGTGACTGTGGAGTATCTCAGCCGAGCGAAGATAGTTACTAAGACATCACATCACGGGGACGATTATATCTGTAGCCGTGGATTGGTCTATGAGAAAGATATCAATGATTATTATGGCAGTTTTGATGCGTTTTTGGAGGAGGTGAGGCAATCTGCTCTTGAAAGTATTCAGGGTGGAGGTAGTGAGAAAGGACCGGACGGATATGAGATGTGGGATGCCATAAGACTGGAGGAGCAGGTTGACGGCAGTTTCGCTTATGGGAATGCTTATATGTACTTTCTTTCAACAGACGGTACGGATGTGACAGGTACTCATATTTTTGAGGTACCGCGTCCGGCCAAGGACACCTCAATGCCGTTGCCGGGAGACTTAATCGTATCTGAATTTGAGCCGGTGAGTGAGATATGGCCGGATGGGCAGATTACTTATTCCATGAAAGCTGAATATACTGTAGGTGCCGGTACAGAACTTTATGCTCAAGTGTATACCAGCGAGTGGATTGTAGAGGACTTACCGGCGCAGGATAGAGAGGATTATCCTGAGTATTATGGAGGCATGTCTGACGATGAGATACTGAAGACCTATGTGCTTCTTACAGGTCGTAGTTTCGTTGGAGGTATATGGAATTATGTTCTTCCGGAGCAGACAGAGACAGGTGTGTTGGTAAGTTCTGGAGAGGAGAGCAGTGAGTTTGATGCTTTTGGAGAGATAATGTATCTCATTGCCTGTCCGGTTAATTTTAATAACGAATCCGGCAACCTTCTTAAAGTGAAGATACCGGTGCCGTCCAAGGAGGAGTTCCCGGATCCAGTCCCGGGGGAGAGCAGCGCCCCCGGATTGATGACGCGCTCGGGCCTTGCCGGGCAGTCCGGTGCGGCTCAGCACATGGAACATTCTGGCCCTTTTGTAGAATTTATCTGAAATTGTTACTTTCGCGCTGTAAAGTGCGATTATGAAAAAGACAGTGTATATTCTGGCTGCATTCCTGGCAGTGGCGGTGTCACTGCCGGGATGTAAGAAGCCGACGGCGGGATGGGGCGACCTCAGCGGGCGTGTCACATCATCTGCTGCCGGTGAGCCGATGGAGGGCGTGTCTGTTATGTACGGAGACTCGTCCGTGCTGACGGATGCGGATGGATATTATTTTTACAGTAATATGCCCGATGGCCTGCAAGGAGTCCGGTTCAGGATGAACGGATATTATCCGGTGATGAGCCAGGTCAATATATCCGCCGGAGGAGAGACCGTATGCGATGTGGTCATGGACATCATTACCGCAGGCTGGGCGGTCGGAGCAGGAGACAGCGATTACGGTACTATCTTGTATTCGCCTGATGGAGGCCGGTCCTGGGTAAGGCAGGGAACGCCGGACATGATTCCCGATGTGCGGCTAAAGGATGTGTTTGCCGTGGATGATCAGGTCTGTTGGGTTGCCGGTGAGGCAGATACACTGAGGGGAACGACGGTGCTTCTGTTTACTGAGGACGGAGGAGCCACGTGGAGCAATCAGGGCTCGTCGCTGAGAACCTCGCGTCCGGTGTCTATCGCTGCGATTGTGGCTCACGATAAGGATACGGCCTGGGCTGTGACATCAGATACCTGTATGGTTATTAAGACAGTCAACGGCGGAGGCTCGTGGTCTGTGTGCCGGGAGTCACCATCCGTAGTCTCGTATTCGGCCCTGGCAGTAGCGGACGGCAGGAATGTCTGGTGCTGTGGACAGGCCGCGGACGGAAATGCTGTTGTGGAGTATTCTCCGGATGGCGGAACTACATGGTCGGAGATGCCTGTTGGCACGGCTTCGTCTTCTCAGCGTCCTACCGATATCTATGCGGCACCTGGTCCGGTACTCTATCTGTCCGGTACAGGACCAATGGGTGTCCTGCGGTCTGCTGACGGAGGCCGGACTTGGGAGCAGGCATTGAGTTCGGATGTCGACGTCAATGCCCTGGAAGCTTGCTTTGACAACTATGTCTGGGCCGCAGGAAGTGACGGAGTCATGTACGTGTCCGCGGACGGTCTTGCCACAAGGGACGAGATCCATCCTGCCGACGGAGGGTATTCTTCCGGGACGCTCTCATCGGTGGCTTTTCTCAGGGATGCCTTACGGGGAGCATGTTCCGTATTGTCCTATACGGGAGAGACCGGTACCATATATTATACGGTGGACGGAGGCCTGTCATGGAATCAAAGTTCGGTGCCTTACGAGTTCGGAGTGGAATCTGTGGATTTTGTTGGAGGAAGTAATTAGTTTGGCATGGAGTTTGTAATAAAATAAGCGATAGTTTTTTCATAGGTTAAGTTTTAGGTTAAGTTAAGCAGCACACCCTAAGTCGTGAGATTTGGGGTGTGTTATTTTTTCAGAATGACCAGTTCCCCAAGGCTGCGTTTGGGAACATGATGCGTCTCATCGGCGTCTCTCCAGTATTTGTAGTCTCCATCTCTCATGTCTTCCAGTACGACTGTCTCCTTCGGCTTGCCGAGGGCTATCACATTCATGACCGAGAATCTGTCATCGAGTTCCAGCACAGCGTGGAGCTCTTTTCTCCTGACAGCCGCGATTATGCATCCTCCGTAGCCGAGTTCTGTGGCCTGGAGGAGCATGCTTTGAGCGGTTATGCCGCAGTCCTCGGACATAATGTTCGGCGTGATGCTTTTATCCAGCAACTGTATTATGTATGCGTAAGGGCGCTCTCCCTCTTCCGGACCCGGCCATTCGGTCAGATATCCCGCCCATGCCAGAGTGGGGAAAATCCGGCTGTTCAGATGCTGATTGCTGGATATGAGGAATTTGAGAGCCTGAATATTGCGACCGGAAGGGGACAGGCGGGCAGCATCGGCTATGGTCATCAGGTCGCTTTCAGGTATGATATGGTCTTGATAGAAACGTCTGCAGCTCCTGTTTCTGAGGAGTGCTTCCCTGACATTCATTGTGGCGTTGTTATATGATAGGCATGATTGAAATGATTCTTATGTCATTGACAGGACAGTCCCGGTCGTCTGTCTGCGCAGATGCTATGCGGTCTATGACGTCAAAGCCGTCCAGGGTCTCGCCGAATACGGTGTATTGCCCGTCAAGATGGGAGCAGTAATCCGGATTGTGGACGATGTAGAACTGGGAGCCGGATGATTCTCTTTGCGGATTGGCGGTGTCGCCCTTTCTGGCTGCGGCAAGGGCTCCTTTCTTGTGGGTATGGTTCGGCAGAATTTCGGCCGGGATGGTGTAGCCGGGGCCGCCGGTGCCATAGAAGGACTTGTTGGCCGGATCTTTTGTGAGGGGATCTCCGGTCTGAATCATGAAATTATACATGACTCTGTGAAAGAGCAGGCTGTCGTAGAATCTTTCTGAGGCCAGTTTTACGAAGTTGTCTCTGTGAAGTGGGGTGTCCTTGTACAGCATGATAGTTATGGTACCCTCGGTCGTGTAGATCTCGAAGAGGGGCTCTTCAGGAAGGTCATTCGGGTTGAATGCGAGAGTAGAGTCAATGGGGGGAACCTGTGTCGTATCCTGATCGTGATTGCCGTTCCCGTTCTGGCCGGAATTGTCTGATTGATAGTTGCTTCTGTCGTTGCATGAGAAAAGGGCCAATATGGCGGCGGCTGTCATAATAAAAATTTTTGATTTCATGATGATGTTTCTATATCTTTGAATGAATTTTACAAAGATAATGATGAACATCCGAATTATCCCAATATTTTTGCTTTTATTTCATTTCGTGGCGATATTGCCGGCGTCGGGACAGTCTGTCGGACTTGTTCTCAGCGGTGGAGGAGCGAAGGGCCTTTCCCATATCGGCGTGATAAAGGCATTGGAGGAGAACGGCATCCCTATAGACTACATATCAGGGACTTCCATAGGCTCCATAGTGGGCGGCCTTTATGCCGTGGGACTGTCTCCGGATGACATCATATCCCTTATGAAGACCGAGCAGTTCAGGACATGGTATACGGGAGAGGGGGAGAGGGAGTTCTTTACCCATCTTTATTCGGGCTATCCTACTCCTTCGATGATTACAGTCAATATGAAGTGGGATGAGAAGGCGCTTGAGGAGGGCATACGCAAGGTAAAGATATCGCTGCCTACTTCGCTGGTCTCCCCGTTCCCGATGGACATAGCCTTTGTCCAGATATTCTCCAATGCCTCGGCGGCGGCTGGCTATGATTTCGATAATCTGATGATTCCGTTCTTCTGTGTCTCGGCTGATGTGATGAAAAAGCAGCCATATGTGTCGGACAGCGGGGATTTGGGGACCGCGATACGGGCCTCGATGACATTTCCGGCGTATTTCAAGCCGGTGAAGCTGGACTCGCTGCTGCTTTTTGATGGAGGGTTCTACAACAATTTCCCCTGGGAGATAATGCGGGACAAGTATCATCCTGATATCATAATAGGAGCCAAGTGCGTCAAGGGCGAGCCGATCAGCGCTGATCAGGATGACCTTTACAAACAGCTGGAGACCATCATGACCGTCGATACGGATTACGACATACCGGAAAGTGAGGGTGTGCTGATATCTGGAGTGTATGATTATTCCCTTCTTGAGTTTGACAAGATAGATGAACTGGTGCAGAAGGGTTATGATACGGCGATGCTCTATATGGACGAGATCAGGGAGAGAGTCCACAGGCGCAGGGACATCTCGCAGGTGGATTCTATGCGTATCGCTTTCCGCAAACGTTGTCTGGACCTGAAATTTGACTCGGTGTCGGTGGAGGGTAACCTGACTGAGGATCAGAAACGGTATATAAGCGCCACGATTACGGACAAGAAGAAGGAATTCTCCTTCAATCAGGCCAAGCGGGGATATTATAGGGTGCTTTCAACAAATGCCGTGCAGTCATTCTTCCCTACTGCGGAACTGGGGAAGGACTCGCTGTTTACCCTCCGCCTGCAGACTACGCCAAAGAACGTGCTGTCTCTTTCGGTCGGCGGCAATATCTCCTCCTCGTCCCTGATGCAGGGATATGTTGGACTGTCGCACACTCATTTTTCCAAGCATCCGTGGAATGCGGCCATCAATCTGGACATAGGTCAGTTTTTCACCGGAGCGGGACTGTATTTCAGGCAGCACATAGGTATAAAGCCCCTCTTTCTGTACGAGGTGATGCTCAACACGCAGTCCTTTGATTATTTCCGAAGCAGCCAAGGTATACTCCAGTCCAATTCACTTGCCAAAAATATCAGGGAGACAGAGTATTTCCTGACTTTGAACATGGGCACGCCCATCTCCTACAACAGCAATATACTGCTGGAGTTCGGAGCTACGGCCGGTGTCAACAGATATGATTATTTCCCGGCAGACAACTATACCCAGTATGACAAGAAGGACAAGACCTGGCTGTCGTATCTTACAGCAAGGCTCAAGATGGCCCAGACTACTCTGGACTACGATATGTACCCGTCCTCCGGACGGCACCGTCTGCTGGAATTCCGCTATATCCTCAGTCATGAGAGACACTCTGAGGGTACGATGTATGCGGACGGTACGTCCGTGACCCAGCCGTTGAAGAGCACTTTCCTGGCCCGTCTCAATCTGGAGGATTACTATGATCTGGGCAGGTGGTTCTCATTGGGATACAATTTTGACCTTACAGTGTCCACTCCGCTCGACCTGAGCGATTACATGTCGACACTTATGGCCATGCCGGCATATCAGCCTACGGTACACAGCAAGACACTGATGCTTGGGGCATACCGTGCACCTATATATATCGGCCTTACCGTGAATCCTGTTATAAAGTTTACAAAGACAGTGTTTCTGCATCTGTCAGGAGGCTATTTCCAGCCTTATATGGAACTGCAGGAAACGGCGGGCGGAGGCTATACGTATTCGGACCCGCTTCCGCGCGGAGGTTTTTTAGGCAATGCCGCGATAGTATGGCAGTCCCCGATAGGTCCGGTGTCGCTCTCCTGCGCTTACTACGAGAAGGCAGAGAAGGCCAAATGGTATCCGTCGTTCAATATCGGTTTCCTGATATTCAGGGAGCACGGTCTCAGAAATTAAACGCGCAGGACTATGGGAATGAGGCAGATACTTGGGAAACTGGCCGGGCAGACGGCAATCTACGGGACGAGCACCATCGTGGCCCGTTTCCTGAACTACATGCTTCTGCCTCTGTATACCTATACGCTTTCCACTTCGGATTATGGTGTGCTGACGGAGTTCATGTCCTATATCGCAGTGTTTCAGGTGCTGCTGACCCTTGGGCTGGAGACCGGCTGCTTCCGTTTCGCCAACAAGGAAGGCTATGAGCCGCGGAAGGTCTTCTCAGGAGCTCTTCTGGCCGTGTCTGCCGTGTCTGCGGTATTCCTGCTGCTGATGATTCTGTTCGGCAGGAGCCTTGCCGTGCGTATGGGGTACGGAGGATATTGGAATATCTATATCTACATAGGTGTCATCCTGTTCGCCGATTGTTTCACTGCTATTCTGTTCGCCAAGCTCCGGTGTGAGTCCAGGGCCTGGAGATTCGCCGTTTTCAAGACGGTAAAGATTCTGACGGAAGCGGTGACCAATCTGCTGCTGTTCCTGTGGTATCCAGGATATGCGGCGGCTCATCCGGACAATCTGCTTTCGGGGCTGATTCCGGCAGTGCCGGATTTCTCGTATCCGATATTCGCCATAGTCGTGAGCTGCGTGGTGTGCCTCCTGCTGTTTATCCCCGAGCTGTTCCGCCTGCGCCTGTCACCGGACGGGACAACACTTAAGAGGATGCTGCGCTATTCCCTGCCGCTGATGGTGGCCGGTCTGCCCGGAGTCATGAACGATTTTCTGGACCGTATCCTCTTCCGTTTCTTCAATGTGGATGACTCGCTGTGGAGGGCTGACCTGGGTGTCTACCAGGCGGGAGTAAAGGTGGCTGTCATCATGTCCCTGTTCGTTCAGATGTTCCGTTTCGCCGCCGAGCCGTTTTTCTTCTCCAATACCGGGCAGAAGGACTTCAAGCGGGTATATGCCTCCGTTATGGAGTATTTCGTGATGTTCTGTATGCTCATCTTCCTGGGCGTCGTATTCTATCTTGATGTCATAGAACTGATTGTGGGCCGCGATTTCCGGGCAGGCATGGATATCGTTCCAGTGATGCTGCTGGCTTATATGATGATGGGGATGCTGTTCAATGTCTCGATGTGGTACAAGCTCTCCGACCGCTCCTCATTTGCGATATACATCACCCTGGCCGGTCTGGTTGTGACGGCTGTCATCAACATCTGTTTCCTGCCGGTGTACTCATATCATGCCGCGGCCTGGGGGCATTTCGTCAGCTATTTTGTCATGCTTGTGCTCAGTACAGTCCTGGGCAACAGGTATTATCCCATACCTTATAAGTGGGGCCGGATCCTCTCGGTAATAGCTTTCGCGCTGCTGCTGTACGGGGCTGCCATGGCCCTGCCTGACTCCATCCCATACGGATGGACCCTCGCACTGCGGACTCTCCTTATCGGAGTGTACCTGGGCGGACTTTATTTTTCAGAAATATATTTAAAACGATACAAGCGACATGAAAGTAAAGATAGTCAATAATTCCCCGTTCGGGCTGCCTTCTTATTCCACTCCCTTGTCCGCAGGAATGGATCTTAGGGCCAATCTCTCTGAGCCAGTGACTCTTAAGCCGCTGGAGAGGATGCTTGTCCCTACCGGACTGCATATCGAATTGCCTGCAGGTTATGAGGCTCAGGTAAGGCCGCGCAGCGGACTGGCTGCAAAGCACGGTATCTCAATTGTCAATTCACCGGGAACGATAGACGCCGATTACCGGGGAGAAATTAAAGTGATACTTGTGAATCTTTCGGCAGAGGATTTCGTAGTGGTCCCGGGAGAACGTGTCGCCCAGATGGTGGTGGCCCGTCACGAGAGAGTGGAATGGGAAGAGGCGGATGAACTGGAGGCGAGCGAAAGAGGGGTGGGAGGCTTTGGCTCTACTGGAAGAAAATGATAATGAATATGGATAGAAAATTGGAAAACAGGCTGTACGATGCGTTTGCGTCCAGTACCGGTGTGTCTACCGACAGCCGCAGGATAGAGAGTGGAGTGATGTTTTTCGCTCTACGGGGGGATAAATTTGACGGTAACCTTTTCGCTCAGGCGGCCTTGGACAAAGGGGCATCATATGCTGTGGTATCCCGGGACAGCGGTTTCGCAGATGACGGTAAGTATATAGTAGTTGATGATACCCTGGAGGCGTTGCAGGCTCTGGCGCGGATGCACCGCTCCCGTTTCCGCATACCGGTTATAGGTCTGACCGGGACCAATGGAAAGACCACCACTAAGGAGCTTCTTTGTTCCGTGCTTTCGGCAAGATACCGTGTGACCGCTACGCAAGGCAATCTTAACAACCACATCGGAGTGCCGCTCACCCTGCTGCGCATCACGGAGCAGACAGAGATGGCAGTGGTGGAGATGGGAGCCAATCATCCCGGAGAGATAGCGGCCCTTGCTTCGATTGCGCTTCCGGATTACGGGCTTATAACCAATGTGGGCAAGGCGCATATTGAGGGATTCGGCTCGTTCGAGGGAGTCAGGAGGGCCAAGGGAGAGCTTTATGACTATCTGCAGAGGACAGCTGATACTGCTTTTCTCAATGTGGATGACGACAATCTCTGTGCGATGGCCTCTCAGCGGCCTGACCTGCGGATTGTCCGTTACGGAGTGGAGTCGGCCGGGGTGGAGATACTGCCTGTTACTGTGGATGAGCCGTATCTGAGGCTGGATGTGCCGGACGGAGACGGCATGCTGCGAGTTAATACACGTCTCATAGGCTCTTACAATGCTCCCAACGTGGTGGCGGCCCTGTGCGTGGGACAGTATTTCGGTGTGGCCTTGAAAGATGCCGCTGCGGCAGTGGAGGCCTACGTTCCGGCCAACCTCCGCTCACAGCTGGAAAGGACAGACCGTAACCTGCTGGTGCTGGACACATACAATGCCAATCCTTCCAGCATGAAGGCCTCGCTGGACAATTTCTCCGCCTCCCGTTTTCCCCACAAGATGGTGATTCTCGGGCAGATGCTGGAACTCGGCCCGGATTCAACGGACGAGCACCGGAAGGTTATGGAGAAAGTAGCGGCCATGAAGGACTGCGAGAGAGCAGTCTTCGTAGGGGAGGAGTTTGAGAAAGCGCTGGCTGTATTCCCCGTGGCGGGGGATGTGCGTTTCATATTCTGCCACGATGTCGCTGCTGCCCGTGAGGCTCTCGGGAAAGAGCCTGCGGGAGGAATGTCAATATTGATGAAGGGCTCCAACGCAGTCGGTCTGCCGTCCCTGAGAGATTTGTTGTAAATACAGCGTGCTATGTCTTCAACTGCGGTTGTTATATTGAACTGGAACGGAAAGGCTTTCATGCAGAAGTTCATTCCGCTTATACTTGCCCGCACCTGTTTCTCCGGCGGCTCAGCCCTGTATGTGGCCGACAACGGATCTCAGGACGGATCCGTGGAGTGGCTCAGGGCAACGTGGCCGGACGGAGAGGTGAGGCTTATCCGCCTGGACCGCAACTATGGGTTCACTGGAGGTTACAACCGTGCTTTTGCTGAGATAGAAAGGTCAGGGGAACGGTTTGACTACTATCTGCTGCTCAATTCGGACATAGAGGTTACGGACGGATGGCTCGGGGAACTGGAGAGGTTTATGGATTCCCGTCCCCGTTGCGGGGCATGTGCTCCGAAGATTCTGAGCTACGACAGCCGGACGAGGTTCGAGCATGCGGGAGCCTGCGGCGGATACGTGGACAGGTGGTATTTCCCATACTGTAGGGGACGTATCCTGTCCAGGGTTGAGGAGGACAGGGGGCAGTACGATACTCCGTGTCGGGTATTCTGGGCATCCGGGGCAGCTTTTATGGTCCGCTCCGAACTATGGAGGCAGGCAGGAGGACTGGACGAGGCGTTTTTCGCCCATATGGAGGAGATAGACTTCTGCTGGAGGGCCATGCTCTCAGGATGGGAGATATGGGTGGATCCGGCCTCGGTGATCTATCATGTGGGAGGCGGTACGCTACCCAACAATTCTCCCCGCAAGCTGTATCTTAATTTCCGCAACAACCTGCTGATGATGTACAAGAATCTTCCGGACGCAGGCCGTAGCCGCATTGTCTTTTCCCGTATGTGCATAGACGGTCTGATAGGCTGCGTGTATCTGCTTACCGGCAAGATCTCTTTTTTCAAGGCGGTGATACGTGCTCACAGGGATTTCCGGAGCATGCGCCGCAGTATGGCAAGGACGGCGGCGCCGTGCCCTGTGCCGCGTCCGAGAGTCACTATGGTGGCCCTGGCTTTGAATGGGTTCAGATATCCTGACGGAAAAGTTGGAGATTGAGGATATTATATTACTTTTGCAGCATTTTTGTAACAACTTATAACTATTTATGGCTTTTACTAACAATGTAATGATTGTGCGCCACAAACTGCTGGCGATGATGGTTAATAAATGGAAACAGGACAGGCTCTGCTCGGATATCGACAGACTTCCAATCGAACTCAGTCCCCGCAGGTCTGAGGTGTTGGGCAGATGCTGTGTGCATAAGGAGCGGGCAGTCTGGAAATATAAGATGTTCCCCCTGCTGGGTTATGACATGGATGACGAGAAGGATGAGTTGACCCCTCTGTCGGACTATGCCCGGCGGGTAGTAAGCAGGGAGAGGGAGCCGAAGGACAACATCATGTGCGTCATAGATGAGGCGTGCTCCTCATGCGTTAAGACCAACTATGAGATAACCAACCTCTGCCGTGGCTGTGTGGCCCGCAGCTGCTCCATGAACTGTCCCAAGCACGCCATTACCCACGACAAGAAGAATCACGGCCAGGCTGTGATAGACCATGACCTCTGCATCAACTGCGGCAAGTGCTACCAGAGCTGTCCCTATCATGCTATAGTATACGTGCCGGTACCTTGTGAGGAGGCCTGCCCGGTAAAGGCCATATCGAAGGATGAGTATGGAGTGGAGCATATCGATGAGAGCAAGTGCATCTACTGCGGCAAATGTCTGAATGCGTGCCCTTTCGGTGCTATATTCGAGATATCCCAGGTGTTTGACGTGCTGAATAGCATTCAGGCCGGTGAGTCAGTGGTTGCGATGGTGGCTCCATCCATCCTCGGTCAGTTCAACACCACGAAGGAAAAGCTCTACGGTGCCATCAAGGCTATCGGGTTCTCCGCCGTGGTCGAGGTTGCCGAAGGAGCGATGCTTACGGTCTCCAATGAGGCGGTTGAGCTGAAGGAGAAGCTGCAGGAGGGACAGCCCTTCATGACTACGAGCTGCTGTCCGTCATATATCCAACTCGTAAGGAAGCATATTCCGGATATGGCTCCGTTCGTATCGGCATCCGGCTCGCCGATGTATTACAGTGCTCAGATTGTCAAGGAAAAGTTCCCTGACGCAAAGCAGGTCTTCATCGGCCCGTGCATAGCCAAGCGCAAGGAGGCCAAGGAGAACCCCAACGTGGATTACGTCATGACATTCGAGGAGCTCGGAAGCGTGTTCTCGGGTTATGAGATTGACTTCGATAAGGTGGAACCTTATCATGTCGAGTATCTCTCCGTCAAGGAGGCCCATGCCTTCGGCCAGAGCGGCGGAGTGGCCGGTGCGGTGCAGTCTTTCCTGGGAGAGAATGTCAACTTCCTTAAAGTGGCCGGTATGGACAAGAAGAATATCGCCCTGCTCAAGAGCTATGCCAAGACCAAGAAGGCTCCGGCGCAGTTCCTGGAGATGATGGTCTGCCCGGACGGCTGTATCTCCGGCCCCTGCACCTACAACGATGCCGTTGCCGGCAAGAAGCAGTACAATACTGAGCTGAGCACCATCGACGACACCTACGCCTCCCGCCGCGAGGCCCCGAGGACCGAATAATATTCGGACAGGATAAAATAATGCCCTGGCTGCTAATGTGTGCGGTCAGGGCTTTTTTATGGTGCGGTGGAGGGGGTTATTTCCAGAGGTGCTCGGGATAGATGCCGGAGTCGATGAGCTGACGGATGCGGCTGACGACATAAGGGCGGTCTTCCTTGTAGGTGACACCGAACCACTGGGCATCGCTGTTGAGTACTTTGAGGCTGGCCTTGCCCTCGTTGATGAGCTGGTTGACGCACAGAGGGATGAAGAACTCGGCCTTGGGGTTGGCCATGTTGGCCGGGTCGGAGAGGAACCGTCTGAACAGCCGCTCAGACTCGGTGAAGAAGTCTGGGGTGAATCCGAACAGGTTCATGGAAACGACGGTGTTCTCGTCCAGGGGATGCAGGCCGTCGCTGTCCTTGTACATGATGCGGCCGTCCTCCATACGCTGAATCGCAGTGCGCTCAACGATTGATACTAGATTGCCGTCAGCATCGACGGAGCACTCTCCGCGTGAGACGGTACCGTAGTCGGAGAGGGTGTTGTGCAGATTGTAGCCGACCATGGAGTACTTGCCGGTCTGTCCGTCCACGCTGCGCAGGTAGTCGGCCAGTACGGCGTAACCCTCGCGGCCGTAGAAGTCATCGGAGTTGATGACGGCGAAAGGAGTGCTGACTACAGGGGCGGCCATCATTACGGCGTGACATGTACCCCAGGGTTTCTCACGGCCCTCCGGAACTGAGAATCCCTCAGGCAGGTATTCGAGTTCCTGAAAGACGAAGTCAATCTCAACCTTGCCTCCGAAATGCTCCGGTGTGAATATCTCGCGGAATGCCTTTTCAAATGAGTGGCGGATGATGAACACTACCTTGCCGAATCCGGCGCGTACTGCGTCGTAGATCGAGTAGTCTATGATGGCCTCGCCGTTGGGGCCTACTCCGTCCATCTGTTTCAGGGAACCGTAACGGGAACCCATGCCCGCTGCCAATACTACTAATGTCGGTTTCATAGCTGAAAATTTAATCTGTTTCCGGGGATCGTATGATATTGTTAAGTACTTGATAATAAGGTATTTCTAAATTTAGAACGTGCCGTGTCGCGGTTTTAAATGCCAACGCGGCACCATTTTGAGTGCTAATATTTTGATTATCAATGAACTAATGAATATCTTCAATCCCGTGCTGTTTGTTTTTTTGTTTTTCCGATTAATAAAAGGAGGCCGTATCGAATCAACTTTCGATTACGGCCTCCTTTAACGTACTTCAAGGTGCGTCAGAATGGGTAAGATGCAAGGCACTGAGGGTGAGCGCAAAGGAGTTTACTGCTGTAAATGACTGCCGCGCTCATCCCGAAAGTAACGCAGCAGATTGCCCATTATGACGCGCCACTACCGTTCCAGCTTGTGGATAGCCAGACCGCTGCGCAGCTTAGGCTCGAACCAGGTAGTCTTGGGAGGCATGATGTTGCCTGTATCGGCTATCCTGATGAGCTGCTTCATGGATACTGGATACAGGGCGAAGGCCGCTGCCATCTCTCCGGAATCAACTCTCTTCTTGAGCTCGCCGAGTCCGCGGATACCACCTACGAAGTCAATGCGCTTCGAGGTACGGAGATCCTTGATGTCGAGGAGCTTGTCGAAGATAAGGTTGGAGCAGATGGTCACATCGAGGCATCCGATGGGATCGTTGTCGTCGTAGGTGCCCTTCTTGGCTGTGAGGGAATACCAGTGACCTCCCAGATACATCGAGAAGTTGTGCAGGTTCTTGGGCTTGTAGATCTCGGTACCCATGTCCTTGATCTCGAAGTCAGCGCCGAGCTTATCGAGGAACTGCTCGGGAGTCATGCCGTTGAGGTCCTTTACCACACGGTTGTAGTCGATGATCTTGAGGTGGCTCTCGGGGAATACCACTGCCATGAAGTAGTTGTACTCCTCGGTTCCGTTGTGGTTGGGATTCTGACGGCGCTTCTCCTCGCCTACGAGGGCTGCTGCTGCCGTACGGTGATGACCGTCGGCAACGTAGAAGGCGGGAATGGTCGAGAATATCTCGGTAATCCTCTTGATGTCCTCGTCATTGTCGATAACCCAGAAATGATGGCCGAAACCGTCGTCAGGTGCTACGAAGTCGTACTCGGGCTTGCCGTCGGTGTACTTCTTCACGATGGCGTTGATCTCGGTGTTGTCAGGATAAGCGAAGAATACGGGCTCGATGTTGGCGTTCTGGATGCGGACGTGGATCATACGGTCCTCTTCCTTGTCCTTGCGGGTGAGCTCATGTTTCTTGATCTTGCCGGTCAGATAGTCATCTACGTTGGCGCACAGTACGATACCGTACTGTGTGCGGCCGTTCATGGTCTGTGCGTAGACATAGTAGCACTCCTTCTTGTCCTGCACGAGCCAGCCTTTCTCCTGCCATTTCTTGAAGTTCTCGACAGCCTTGTCGTATGCGGGCTGCGAGTGCTCGTCGATGATGGGGTCGAAGTCAATCTCGGGCTTGGTGATGTGAAGGAGGGATTTCTCGCCGGCCTCAGCCTTGGCTTCCTGGGAGTTGAGCACGTCGTAAGGGCGGGCTGCCACTTCAGTCACGATGGCCTTGGGGGGGCGGATGGCTGCGAAAGGTTTAACTTTTACCATATCGTTTCTCTCCTATAGACTATTTGTTTACCTGGAACTTGCGGTTGCCTGTGGCGAAGAAGTCGCAGATCTGGTTGGCTGCTGCTACTCCCGCGTTGATATTGGCCTCGGCGGTCTCGGCACCCATCTTCTTGGGGGTGGCGAAGACTCTCTTGCCGAACTTCTCGTTGAGCTCGGCCTGGTTGCCGGCGGCGATGTCGGTGATGTACTTCAGGTCCTGTCTCTCCTCGAGCACCTTTACGAGCTCGGGCTCGTTGATGACTTCCTTGCGGGCGGTGTTCACGAGGCAGCCTCCCTTGGGCATCTTGGACAGAAGTGCGTAGCCGATAGAGTTCTTTGTCTCATTGGTGGCAGGAATGTGCAGGGACACGAAGTCGCTCTTTGCATAGAGGTCCTCGAGTGAGGCGGCTACCTCGACTCCTTCAGCCTGAATCTTCTCGGCGGGAACGAAGGGGTCAAAGGCCATGATCTTCATGCCGAAGCTCTTTGCGTGAGCGGCTACCAGACGGCCGACATTGCCGTAAGCCTGAATACCGAGGGTCTTGCCTTTGAGCTCTGAGCCTGTGCCCGGAGTGAACTGGTTACGTGAGATGTAGATCATCATGCCGATAGCGAGTTCGGCCACGGCGTTGGAGTTCTGGCCGGGAGTGTTCATGGCTACGATGCCTCTCTCGGTGCAGGCTGCTAGGTCGAGGTTGTCATAACCGGCGCCGGCGCGGACTACTATCTTCAGCTTGGGTGCGGCAGCAATGACTTCCTTGGTTACCTTGTCGGAACGCACGATAAGAGCGTCTGCATCGGCTACGGCTGCATAAAGGTCCTTGACATCGGTGTATTTTTCAAGAGTTGCAAGCTCATGACCGCCTTTCTCCACGATTTCGCGGATCTGGTCGACGGCTACCTTTGAGAAAGGTTTCTCGGTTGCTACTAAAACTTTCATTGTGAATATTTTAAAGTGTTGATTATAAACTATTGAAAAAACCGAACCCCGGCAGTCCGGTTATGATGTGGATATGCCGGGGTTGCGGAGTTTAATTATTTGTGCATCTTCTCGAACTCCTGCATGCAGGCGATCAGAGCCTCTACTGCCTCGATAGGGCAGGCGTTGTAGATGGAGGCGCGGAATCCGCCTACTGAGCGGTGGCCCTTGATACCTACCATGCCTCTCTCCTTTGCGAAGGCGAGGAACTCGTCCTGGAGGTCCTCATGGCCGGGAGCCATTACGAAGCATACGTTCATCAGGGAGCGGTCCTCCTTGGCGGCTGTACCTACGAAGAGGGAGTTGCGGTCGATCTCATCATAGAGCATGCCGGCTTTCTTCTTGTTGAGCTCGTACATGGCCTTTACACCACCCTGAGCCTTAACCCATTTCAGGGTCTCGGTCATAACGAAGATGGAGAATACAGGAGGGGTGTTGAACATGGACTCGCCCTCGATGTGTGTACGGTAGTCGAGCATGGTGGGCAGATAGCGGGAAACCTTGCCGAGGATCTCGTCCTTTACGATAACGAATACGACACCGGCAGGACCTACGTTCTTCTGGGCGCCACCGTAGATGAGGGCATACTTGGAAACGTCCACGGGACGGCTCATGATATCGGAAGACATATCGGCTACGAGGGGCACGGGGCAATCCATATCCTCGTGAATCTCGGTACCCTTGATGGTGTTGTTGGTGGTGATGTGGAAGTAGTCCAGGTCTGTGGGGATCTCGTATCCCTTAGGGATGTAGGTGTAGTTCTTGTCGGCCGAGGAAGCTACTGCATAGGCGTTGCCGATGCCCTTGGCCTCTTTCAGGGCCTTCTTTGCCCATACTCCTGTCTCCAGGTAGCCGGCCTTGTTCTCGAGGAGGTTCATGGCCACATAGAGGAACTGGAGGGATGCACCGCCGCCCAGGAAGAGGACGCTGTATCCGTCAGGGATGTTGAGGAGCTCTTTCCAGAGAGAGCGGCACTCGTCCATGACGGCCTCCCACTCCTTGCTTCTGTGAGACACTTCTATTACGGACATTCCTGTACCCTTGAAGTCTTTGAGGGCCTCGATAGCCGCTTCGATAGCCGGTTTGGGCAGAACGCAGGGACCGGCGTTGAAATTATAAGCTTTTTTCATATCGTAAAAATTGTTAAAAATGTTTAATCATTATTAAGCGACAAAGTTACAAAATATTTGTGACAATGGGTAAAAATTATAAATCCGTAATCTTTTCGCAGTATACGCACTGCAACTGTATCTCAGAGCCTTTTACTATGGTCCTGAACCTTGTCGGGATGTCTTCGTGATTGGTCACGCACATGGGGTTGATGCACTTGACTATGCCGCAGATGGTCTCAGGGATGGTCAGCAGCCGTTTTTCAACTACTTTGAAGTCCCGTATGATGTTCACGCTGGCGTTGGGGGCGATGAGGGCTATCTTGTTCAACTCGTCGTCCCTGAAGAATCTTTCGGATATCTTGATGATGCCCTTGCGGCCCATGGACTTGCTGTCCAGATTGACCCCGAATGTGACCGGATGCTCGGATCCGCTCAGACCGAGGATGTCTATTACCTTGAATACCTGGCAGCTGGGGATGTGATCCAGAACGGTGCCGTTCTTTATCGCGCTTACTTTGAGTTGTCTGTCGTCGTTTCTTTCCATAAGGCTGTCCTCCTATCTTTTACCGAGTAAGTATGAGATGATGGCCATGCGGACGTACATTCCGTTCTCGGCCTGCTTGAAATACCATGCGTGGGGCGTGTCGTCCACGTCCGTGGCAATCTCCTGCAGGCGGGGCAGGGGGTGCAGGATCTTCATGTTCGGCCTTACGCCGGAGAGCATGGACGCATTGAGGCTGTATACATTCTTGACTTTCTCATACTCGACAGGGTCTGTGAATCGCTCCTGCTGTATTCTCGTCATGTACAGGATGTCGGTGCAGCCGAGATATTCCTGGAGATCGGCGGTCTCCTTGTACGGTATGCCTTTGCTGTCCATGAAGTCGCGGTACTCCTGAGGCAGCTTCAGCTCGTCCGGAGCGGTGAACTCGAACTCAGGGGAGAAGTGGCTCATGGCCTGGAGCAGGGAGTGTACGGTTCTGCCGTACTTGAGGTCGCCCACCATGTTTATATTGATGTGGTCCAGACGGCCCTGGGTCTGTCTGATGGTGTACAGGTCCAGCAGGGTCTGGGTGGGGTGCTGGTTGGCTCCGTCGCCGGCGTTGATGACGGGCACTGAGGCAACCTCCGAGGCATAGCGTGCGCTGCCCTCCAGGGGATGCCGCATAACTATCAGGTCTACATAGTTGGATACCATCTTGATGGTGTCCTTCAGGCTCTCACCCTTGCGGATACTGGTGTTGGCCGCGTCAGAGAAGCCGATGACTCTGGCACCAAGCCGGTTGGCCGCAGTCTCGAAGCTCAGCCTGGTTCTGGTGGACGGCTCGAAGAAGATGCAGGCCACGACCTTGTCGCTCAGAAAAGTCTGGGACTTGTTGTGCTCCATCTCCTCAGCTACATCCAGAACGTGCAGAATCTCCTCCTTGGTGAAGTCCTGGATTGATATTAAACTTTTAGCCATATATCTAATTTATTATATGTGTTCAACTTTCGCTTCGGCCTCACCCATCCGCATGACGAACGTGTCCGTGTCCCTGAGTCTCACCCTCATCTCCATCCTGCACTCGCTTTCCGCAGTGTACTTCAAAGGGGATATGCCCATGTCTTTAAGCACCCTCATCACCCTGTCCATGGCGGTATAGTCGAAAGTCACCGAGAAAAGCTCAGATGCCACTTTCTCGACTGTTTCCGCATGGTCCAATGCATCCGCCGCCGCGCTTTTATAGGCCCGTATCAGTCCGGGCACTCCTAACTTTATTCCTCCGAAATACCTGACGACCACTATCAGCACATCGCTCAGCTCCCGGGACAGTATCTGCCCGTAGATCGGCCTGCCAGCCGTGGATGAGGGCTCACCGTCATCATTGTACCGCCACACATCCCCGTTCAGCCCTAATCTGTAGGCATAGCAGTGGTGCCTGGCATCGTAGTATTTTTTGCGTATCTGTTCCAGATATGCCTTGACTTCGTCTTCAGAAACAACAGGATATGCAAAAGCCAGAAACTTACTGCCCTTCTCTTTATACAGCCCCTCTGAGGGGGCCTTCAAACTCCTGAAAGTGTCGTTTCTCTCCTGTGTGCCCATGTCCATCCGTTTGAGCCCCTAAGTTAGGCAAAAAAGGCTGATGAGCCTAAAATTTTTTATCTTTGGGCTGTCAACGGATGCGAAAATGGATAAGGATCTATTTATAAAGAGATATTCGGAACTGGGGCGGCGTCTCGTAAGATGGCTGGACGGGGTGGAGAAGTGGCCGGAGCTGGATGAGGCTGTGGAGAAAGAGGCACAGGACAATCTGCTGTTCACTCCATATATGCAGCGAAGGGCGCTTGAGGCGATAGCCGTCGGATTTTTGAATGAGGACGGTCTCGGCAGATGGGTGGAAAAATATCCCAAGGCTGGTAAAAGTCCGGGAGTCTGTGGGGTGGTGGCCGCCGGCAACATCCCGGCAGTGGCTTTTCAGGATATACTCTCGGTACTGGCTGCGGGATGGCGTCCAGTGGTCAAGCTGTCCTCCAAGGACCGGTATCTGCTTCCGGTGCTTTTCCCGGATGTGGAGTTCTGCGGCTCCGTGAGCGGCTGGCATGCGGATGCCTTGATTACAATGGGCGGAGACGCTGCTGCGGAATATTTCCGTAAGAATTTTCCGGAAGTGCCTAAGCTGATACGGGCCTCGCGTTTCAGTCTGGCCGTGCTCGAAGGTGGCGAGAGCGGTGCTGCGCTGGATGCTCTGGCGGAGGACATGCTGCTGTACTACGGTCTGGGATGCCGCAGTGTGACCTGGCTTCTGGTGCCGGAAGGCTATGAAATGCGTCCGTTGATGACGGCTGCAGAGGATTTCGCAGTCAGGTGCCTTGGTCGTCCGGCAGCTGACAATCACCGTAGGAACAAGGCTGTCCTGACTTTGGCCGGAGAGACCTTTTTAGACAGTGGAACCGTGATATTCAAACATCTGGACGGAGATAGTCCGTACGGTCAAAGCCTGCAGGTGGGAGAAGTGTGGTACTCTGAGTACCGTCGGCATGCGGATGTCGATAAATTTATCCGGGCCAATGAGAACAAAATTCAAAAAATTATCCGTAACTTTGGCTATGCTCAGAGACCAGTTCTGGACGACTGGCCTGATGGAGTCGATACAGTAGCGTTTCTGAGGAATTTAGACAAATAAAGGCTATGACGGTATACAGATACAAAGCGGTTATTCCCGGTAATAGGATCTTTATGCGGGAATACGAACTGGAGACCAGAATGACTCTGTTCAAGCTGCGTGAGTTTCTGGACAGGGACCTGGAGTTTTCTCCGGACCAGATGACGGTGTTTGAGACATTATCGGACAAGGGTGTGATAATGCGCAGGATAGGCCTGTTTGACTTCGGGGACGGCTCCATGGACAGGGTCTCCGTGGAGGATGCCTTCAAGGGAGGAACAGCGGCTCTCCGTTATGTGTACAACATGACAAAGGCGCTTTCTCTGGAGTTGCGTTTTGAGTCGGAGGCTGATTACAATCCAAGACTGTCCTATCCTGTGCTGGTGGCCGAGAAAGGCCGGAATCCCGATCAGTTCTCGTCCGTGTATGAGGATTACGGGGAGTTCTCGGACAGTGGCTCGTCTCAGCCTGATGTTCAGGAAGAAGCCTTTGATGAGGAGGAGCTTCCTGAAGGAGAAGAGGCTGTATAGTTCTGATGGAGAAAGCTCTTACATTGGTTCTGGGGCCGACTGCGGTCGGGAAGACGGATTATGCCATTGAGTTGGCAAAGGAATACGGTTCTCCTGTTATATCATGCGATTCCAGGCAGATTTTCAAGGAGATGCGTATAGGAACGGCCCCGCCGTCCGAAGAACAGCTCCGAGAGGTGAGACATTATTTTATCTTCAGCCATTCGGTGTCAAATCACTATTCTGCCGGTCAATATGAACTGGATGCCATGGCACTGCTGTCGGATCTTTTCAGGAGTCATGACCGTCTGGTGATGGTGGGTGGCTCGGGCTTGTATGCTGATGCGGTATGCTATGGCTTCGATGATTTCCCACCTGCAGATCAGGAACTGCGCAAGAGGTTGACGGAAAGGGCGATGACGGAAGGTGTGGGGGTTCTGGCTGAGGAGTTGCGCAAGCTGGACCCCGAGAGTTATGCAGTCATAGACTTGTCTAACCGTCAGCGGGTCGTGAGAGCTCTGGAAGTGACGCTCTCCACCGGACGTAAATTCTCTTCGTTCAAGACCAATCCTCAGAAGAAGCGTTTTTTCAGTGTGGAGCGTAAAGTCCTGACAATGCCCCGTGAGGAACTTTATGCCAGGATAGACCGCAGGGCTGAGAAGATGTTCGAAGCGGGCCTGGTGGACGAGGTCCGCTCTCTTGCCGCATACCGCGATATGCCGGCCCTGCGCACGGTCGGTTACAGTGAGGTCTTTGGTTATCTGGACGGCAAGATATCTCTGGACGAGGCTGTAGAACTTGTCAAGAGGAACACCCGCCGCTATGCCAAGCGCCAGATAACCTGGTTCAACAAGTACCTCTGACAGTTAACGGGTAGCCGTCCGCGATGTCCGAAGTCGCGTTTGCCTAATTGGCGACTTCAGAGAGGAACTTGATGCGCACCAGTCGTATCTCCTCCTCCTCATAGTCAGGGCCGAGTTCCTTGACCGCGTCGGCTATCGAATCGCTCTGTGCCTCTTCCTTGAAGTATTCGTAGATGTCTTCCACCTTGTCCTCGTCCACGGTCTGCCGGATGTAATAGTCGATGTCGATCCGGGTGCCGGCAGCGACAATGGCCTCCAGCTCGTCCAGAACGTCGGAAAGCTCCATGTTCTTGGCTTCTGCGATATCCTCCAGCGGAATCTTTCGGTCGATGTTCTGTATGATGTAGACCTTGTTGGCCGACTTGTTGACGAGGGACTTGACTACGATGTCCTCGGGACGCTGTATGTTGTACTCCTCTACGTATTTGGCTATGAGGCTGATGAATTCCTTGCCGAATTTGCGGGCCTTGCCCTCGCCTACGCCCTGGCAGTTCTTGAGCTCGTCAAGAGTGATGGGGTAGTGTATGGACATGTCTTCCAGGGACGGGTCCGTGAAAATCACGAAGCCCGGCAGCTTCAGCTTTCTGGACATGTCCTTGCGCAGGTCCTTGAGCATTGAGAAGAGTGCGGGATCTCCGACGCCTCCGCCGTGCCTTACGGCCGAGACGGCTGCCGAATCCTCGTCCTCCTCCTCGTCTCCGTCGGCGAACTCCCTGTCTTCGGCCATCAGCACCGAATGCGGATGCTCCAGAAACTCCTTTCCCTTAGGCGTTATGGAGATCAGGCCGTACTGCTCCAGGTCCTTGTGCAGGAAATGCATGACCACTGCCTGCCGGATAATCGCTATCCAGAACTTTACGCCCTTGTCCTTCCCCATGCCGAAGAACTCGCTGAGATGATGCTTATAGGACTTGATTATGGAATTGGTCTCTCCGGTCAGGATATTTGCCAGATGGTCCACTTTGAAACTTTCCTTCATGGAGTCCACCAGCTCCAGAACAAGAGCCAGATACTCCTTGCCCTCGAAGAGCTTTTTGGGATGCAGGCAGTTGTCACAGTTGCAGCAGTTGTCTTCAGGATAATCCTCTCCGAAATAGTTCAGCAGAATCTTCCTGCGACACCGGTTGGATTCGGCGTAAGCCACAGTCTCCAGCAGCAGCTGTTTCCCTATCTCCTGCTCGGACAGAGGCTTGCCCTGCATGAACTTCTCCAGTTTGAGGATGTCCTTGTAGCTGTAGAAAGTGATGCACTTGCCTTCCTGTCCGTCCCTTCCTGCGCGTCCCGTCTCCTGGTAGTAGCCTTCCAGGCTCTTGGGGATGTCGTAGTGGATTACGAATCTCACGTCCGGCTTGTCGATGCCCATGCCGAAAGCTATGGTCGCCACGATGACATCCACCTCCTCCATGAGAAACATGTCCTGGTTCTTGGCCCTGGTGGCGGCGTCCATGCCGGCGTGATAGGGCAGGGCCTTGATGCCGTTGACATTGAGGAACTCGGCTATCTCCTCGGTCTTTTTCCTGCTCAGGCAGTAAATGATACCGGACTTGCCCTCGTTTTCCTTGATGAACTTGATCATCTCTTTTCTGACATTGACCTTGTCCCGCACCTCGTAGTAGAGGTTGGGCCTGTTGAAAGAGCTTTTGAACACTTTTGCGTCCATCATGCACAGGTTCTTCTGGATATCCGCCTGTACTTTCGGAGTGGCGGTGGCCGTGAGGGCTATGATGGGAGCTGACCCGAGCTCGTCTACGATGCGGCGGATGTGGCGGTATTCAGGACGGAAGTCATGACCCCATTCGGAGATACAGTGGGCTTCGTCTATGGCGTAGAACGAGATGTGAATCTGTCTTAGGAGAGCTACCGTCTCGTCCTTGGTCAGCGACTCAGGCGCCACGTACAGCAGCTTTGTCACACCGGAGAGCAGGTCGTCCTTTACTTCCTGGATTTGTGTCTTGTTGAGAGAGGAGTTGAGGAAATGCGCCACTCCGTCCGAACCCGAGATAAATCCCCTGATGGCATCCACCTGATTCTTCATCAGGGCTATGAGCGGAGACACCACGATAGCGGTACCCGGCATGAGCAGGGCCGGCAGCTGGTAGCACATTGACTTCCCGCCTCCGGTTGGCATAAGGACGAACGCGTTGTTGCCCTCAATAAGATGTGTTATAATCTTTTCCTGTTCTCCTTTGAATGTGTCGTACCCGAAAAACTTCTTTAAATTGGAGTGTAATTCCTCTGAACTAATCTTCATATTTATTACCTTTGCGCGTCTAAAATTACCGAAAAGTTTATTTTCTTGCAAAAAAAATGAAAAATAATATTGAAAATTTGGGAAAATGCCCGTTTGACCCCGATGCGCCGGGGGTGGCCAACGGTAATTTCTTCGGGCTGCCGTGCGGGGAGGAAGAGTCTGATACAGTAATAGTTCAGGTGCCATGGGACGCAACGGTGTCCTATGGAAAGGGAACGGCAGACGGCCCTCAGGCAATGCTGGACGCGTCTCTTCAGGTGGACCTTTTTGACGAGAGGTTCCCTGATGCCGCCTGGATGAAGGTCTGGACTCTTCCGGAAGAAGAGGGGCTGCGGCAGCTGAACGCACGTGCCAGGCACAGTGCCGAGCAGGTCATCTCCGCTTTGGCGCAGGGACGGCCTCAGGAGTCTCTGTCGGAGCTTTGCGGGGAGGTGAACGCCTGCTCTGCTGAGTTGAACGCCTACGTGGAGGGTGTCTCGGAGAAATACCTGTCGGCGGGCAAGTCCGTGGTGCTGACCGGAGGCGAGCACAGCGTCCCTCTCGGACTCATCAAGGCTCTTGCAAGAAGATATCCGGGGATGGGTATCCTGCATATTGACGCACATTCGGATACCAGGAACGCGTATGAGGGCTTTAAGTATTCCCACGCATCCATAATGTACAATGCGGCCGCCGAGGCGGAGGGGCTGGGTCGCATTACTCAGGTAGCGGTCAGGGATTTCTGTTCTGAGGAGCATTCCATGATGACCGGGTCGGAACTTTTTGTGCCGTTTACGGATTTCAATATAAAGGACAGGCTTTTCAGAGGGGAGACGTGGAGGGATATATGCCTGGACATTGTCTCCACTCTGCCTCAGGACGTGTATGTCAGTTTCGATATTGACGGGCTGTCTCCTGAATACTGTCCCGGTACTGGAACTCCGGTGCCCGGAGGACTGACGTTTCCGCAGGCCGACTACCTATTATATTTATTGGCAATGTCGGGAAGGAGGATAGTGGGGGCGGATCTGTGCGAGGTCGCTCCGGGAACTCAGGGAGAATGGGACGCGAATGTCGGTGTCAGGGCGCTTTTCAAACTCTTGCTGTGTTCGGCGTACTCCCGTAAGAAAAAATGATTAAATTTGTCGGTTGCTAAACGAAATAGTACAATGAAGCGTAATAAAGTCTATGTCCTGCGCCGGCGGGTGCTGATGCACAGGCTGCTCCACAGCGATATGACTGGCGGTGTGCTGCTCATGGCGTGCGCTGTGGCCGCAGTGCTGGCCGCCAACATCCCGGCGATGGAAGGGCTGCACCGTCTTTGGGACACCGCGCTGACTGTTTCGTTCGGAGACAGCACTTTGAGCATGCCGCTGAGGACATGGATTGACGATGTCCTGATGGCGGTATTTTTCTTCTCCGTAGGATTGGAGATAAAGAGGGAGCTGCTTGTCGGAGAGCTTTCCACCAGAAAGAAAGCCATGCTCCCCATGTTCGCGGCGCTCGGCGGCATGATATTCCCGGCTATCATCTATACTGTTTTCAATGCCGGAACGCCTTCTTCCGATGGATGGGGCATACCCATGGCTACGGACATAGCTTTTGCGATAGGCGTGCTTTCTCTGCTGGGAACGCGCTGCCCTGTCGGATTGAAGGTGCTTCTGGTGGCCCTGGCTGTCGTGGACGATATCGGGGCCATAATAGTGCTGGCCCTGTTCTACCCCTCGCATGACATACACCTTATGTATCTTGTATATGCCGCAGTGACGGTACTTGTCCTGCTGGCCGTCAATAAGGCTGGCATACGGTCTGTGCTGGTGTATTTGACTCTTGGCGTAGTGCTGTTTGTCTTTGTGTTCCGTTCGGGCATACATGCCACTATCGCAGGAGTAGTACTGGCGATGACGATACCGGCCAGAACTTCCAAAGGCGATGTGAGGGCCTTTACCGGACCGGACTCTCTGCTGTGCCGTATGGAGGCGGCCGTTCATCCGTGGGTCAACTTCCTGATCATGCCGTTGTTCGCGCTTGCCAACGCGGGAGTGGTGGTGGATACGGCCTCTTTGGGCGGACCGATGCCGGCGGTGATTCCGGGGATTTTCTTCGGGCTGCTGCTTGGCAAACCATTGGGAATACTGACGTTCAGCTGGCTGGCTGTCAGACTGGGACTTGCCGGTCTGCCTGAGGGAACTAAATGGCGTCAGGTCCTTGCACTAGGTATACTGGGAGGGATTGGATTTACAATGTCGATATTTATCGACAATCTGGCATTTACGGATGTCCGTCTGGTAAATGCCGGAAAACTGGCTATACTCGCTACATCTTTTCTCGCTGCATGTATCGGTCTGGCCGCGCTGTATATGACAACTAATAACAAAACAAAATTAATAAAATGAAAAAGTTTGCAATTGTAATCATCGCTGCATCGGCAGCAGTCATGGCTATCTCATCCTGCGCTGGAACATATCAGAAGGGTGACAGAATGCCTGAGACCACAACCGCCCAGATCGACACGATAAGTTATGCTCTGGGTATGTATTATGGGAAAATGGTGACATCATCTCCTTTCGGAGAGCTGAACTTGAATCAGATGAAAAAAGGATTCAAGGATGTCCTCAATGAAGAGGAGACCATGCTTGAAGAGCAGGATATAGTCATGCTGATTCAAAGTTATCTGAGGGACCGCATGGCCTATGAGTCAGAGCGCAGTCTTGAGGAAGGAGAGAAGTTCCTCGCTGCGAACAAGGAGAAGGAAGGAGTGGTGGAGACTGAGAGCGGCCTGCAGTACAAGATAGAAGTCGAGGGTGCCGGAATCTCTCCCGAGGAGACTGATACAGTGGAGGTGAACTACGAGGGCCGTCTTATTGACGGGACAGTGTTCGACTCTTCTTACGATAGGGGAGAGAGTGTCAAGTTCTCTCTCAACAGGGTCATCAAGGGTTGGACAGAAGGTCTTACCTATGCTAAGGAAGGAGGCAAGATCCAGCTTTATATTCCTGCAGAACTCGGTTATGGACAGCGCGGTACCGGTCCTATCCCCGGCAACAGCACTCTTATCTTCGATATAGAGCTTGTGAAGGTATATAAGGCTGTTCCCAAGGAGACCGAGGAGAAAAAATAGTTGAGAGATGAACAAGAGGAGTATAATCGTCTATTCGGTAGTGGCGGTGCTGCTGCTGGCCGGCATAGGGTATTTTTTCTGCACTCTCTTTTTCGGAGACAGCGGAGAGTCTGTGAGGACGGACCGGCTTACAGACGGAGTGGAGGCAATTCCATCCGATGCCATATTCCTCTTTGAATCCGGTTCATTTTCAGAAATTGAGAATATGACGGATGAAGGGAGTGCGCTCGGCAGACTGATCGGGTGCATTCCCTCTGTCGCGTCTGAGTGGGATGCCGCTCTGTCGATGCATTATTCCAGCAAGAACGCGGTCTCCCCGTTGCTTGTGCTTTCGATTCCGGAGAAAACAGATCCGGCCTTGTTCCTGGAGGACGTGCTGGATGAGTGCGGGGGTGTCATAGAAAAAAGATACGGACAGGTGGCCGTGTATAAGGCGGCTGTCCCGGACGCCTCGTTTGCTGTTTACAGTCATTTTCTGATAGCCAGTCCTTCCATGGTCATAGTGGAATCGTCCCTGAGACATCTTGAGAACGGCTCGTCCATTAAGGACAGTCCGATGTACGCTGATATATCAGGTGTTACTTCTGAACGCGGAGTGCTGCATGTCAACTTCTCCAATCTTGGAAAGCTGTTCTCCGGAGCGGCGGACCGCAGGTACGTGTCCTTCGCCTCATTTTTCCAAAGCATCGCGGACTGGGGGTGCTTCGGACTTGACGACGGGGACTCCCCCTGGACTTTTGACGGTCGGCTGATGAGCGGGCGCCCGGGTGAGAGATATGCGGATGTGCTGCTCTCGCAGAGAGGCGCCAGGCCCGATGTATATTCCATAGTGCCGCATAACGCATCATACGTGCTGACTCTTCCGATGTCGTCTGTCAATGATTACGTGGAGGCTTGTCAAAAGTGGCTGCCTGCCGTCGGACGTAAAAAGGACTATGACTATGTCAATACCGTAGTGTCAAGCCAGGACAGTCTGGATGTCTCTACGGGTGAGTTTGTCAGGTCCTTGGATATCAAGGAACTGTCGGTGTTCTCGTACCTTTCCGAAGGTTCTGAGCATAAGATTCTGGCTTTCAGGACGGACAATAGGAAAGCATTGAGAAACTATAAGGATACGGTCTGCACGTATCTCTTCAAAGGCTATATACCTGCATATATGGGTGAGGTATTCCGGCCTTCCGCCGAGGATGCCTACTGTGCTTTAGGAGACTGGATTCTTGTCGGGGAGCATAATGAGATACAGGCTCTCAGACAGGAATGGAAGCGGGGCGCTTTTTTCTCGCTGCAGGAGTATCTGGAGCAGACGCCGGCAGCTGAGGAACTGCGTGAGATTGCCTCTATGTCATTGATGGTGAACGTGTCCAGATATTCTGATTCGCTGGAGACATACTTTAAGAAACAGTACAAAGGGGTTGTCGGAAACAGTTTCGGCAATAAGAACTTTGAGTTTGCAGTCCTTAACACCAGCCGTGTGGGAGACAGGCTTGCCGTAAGGACCTCCTTGTATTCGGAGGACCTGGAGTCTCTGCCTGTACCTGGCAAACAGGCTCAGGCTTATGCCGTTGTTGAGGATGTGCCCGTTACGGTACCCCGGGGCCCCTTCCCGGTGAGGAACTTCATAGACGGCTCTACAAATTATCTGGAGCAGCTGAAGAATTACGATTTGCGTCTGCTGGGCAGGTCGCGTAATCCGGTTTGGACGGTCAAGTTTGACAGGCCGCTCTGCGGAACGGTGAGGCAGATAGACTATCTTAAGAACGACAAGCTTCAGATGCTCTTCGGTGCCGGAAACAAAGTGTATCTGCTAGACCGTCTTGGACGTATGGTCAGGGACTTTCCGGTGACTCTGGACAAGGAGATTCTTTTAGGTCCGGATGTCTATGACTTCAAGGGAAGTAAGGATTATACCATGATGATTCTGCATACGGACAATACTGCCGCACAGTATGACTTGTCCGGAAAGCGTCCAGGCGGGTGGAATGACATCTCGCTGAGTGAGCGCATAATGTCGTTGCCCGAATGTCTGGAAGTGGGCGGAAAGACATATTGGGTCGTCCGTACTTCGTACCAGACTCTCATATATGATGCGCATGGCACGTTATGTGCAGACTTTACTAAAAAACGGAAACTTAGGAAAGACACATCCGTAGAGCCTGTGTCCTCGCATGAGGTGAAGATTACGGTTGCGGATGGAAAGGAGATGATATTGGATCTGTCAGACGGATCCTTCAGAAAAAGATAGAAACATATATGGCGATTATTAACGTTATACTGCTTATAATCTTCGGGGCCTTGTTTTTTGTAATAGCTCTGCCTTTATATATATTAAGGCGGATGAGGGGAACATCTCAACGCTGGCAGGGTTTTCACAGGAATAGAAAGGAAGGGGAGGTGTCAGTTTCGGGAAAAGATGCCGGAGCGGGAGAGAAGATAGTTGGTGACAATATAGGCGAGTACGTGGACTACGAGGAGGTAGATGATAAAAACAAGCAGTAGATGAGCACAATGAAGGCATTTACACGTATTCTCTCATATGCCAGGCCCTACAGTCGGTTCTGGCCCGGATATCTGATTTCCTCAATACTTTCCGTAATATTTGGAGTTGTCAATTACGCTTTGATAAAGCCTCTGCTGGAGGTTCTGTTTGACCCGGATGCCGTAGAGAAATATACCACATTGCCGGATTTCTCTTTCAGTGTGGACTATTTTTACGGGGTATTCCAGTATTATCTGACCAGAATCATGGAGGCCAGCGGAGTGCTCCGCAGCCTGCTCTTTGTGTGCCTTGTACTGATTATTACATCATTGCTGTCCAATCTTACCAGATTCCTTTCCCAGAAGATACTGGTGAACATGAAGACGTATGTGATGAAGAATATCCGCTCTGACCTCTTTCACAAGATAACAAGGCTCAATGTGGACTACTTTCAGGAGCAGCGCAAGGGAGATATTCTCTCCAGCGTGTCAAATGATGTCAACGAGGTGCAGAACAGTGTGGCCAGCAGTTTCCATATCATATTCCGCGAGCCATTGCTGGTTATAGGTTTCCTGATAGGCCTGTTCTATATGTCGCCCAGGCTGACTCTGCTGACGCTGGTGACTCTGCCCATATCGGCGTTCGTCATAGGCTCCGTCACCCGCAAGCTCAAGCGGGGGGCTACCAGGACACAGGCTCTGATGGGGCGTATAATCAGCCATTTCGAGGAGGCCATATCGGGAGCCAGGATAATAAAGGCATTCAATGCGCAGAAATATGTCCGGGACAGTTTTGAGCGTACCAATGAGGAGCACAAGGCGGTCAGCCGTGCCATGTACACCCGTCAGGAAGTGGCCTCACCGCTTTCTGAGTTCCTGGGCATCTCGGTCGCAGCTGCGGTGTTGTTCTATGGCGGGGTGTTGCAGATGCGCGGAGAACTTGGCATGGGACTTTCGGACTTTATAGTATATATCGCATTCTACTGGAGAGTTCTGGAGCCGTCGAAGGCCATAGCCGCGGCGTATTCCAATATCCAGAAAGGACTGGTGTCCGGCAACAGGATATTCGCGATACTGGACGCTGTGCCGTCAATACGGAAAGCGGAGCATCCGGTCCATGTATCGGAATTCAACAGCGCCATCGAGTACCGTAACGTCTCGTTCAAGTATTCTACGGACTACGTGCTGAAGAACATCAATCTGACCATACCTAAGGGCAAGATGATAGCCATAGTGGGGCCGTCAGGTGCAGGCAAGTCCACCTTGGCTGACCTGCTGCCCAGGTTCTATGATGTCACCGAAGGAGGTATATTCATAGACGGAGTGGATATCCGCCAGTATTATCCCAAGGAACTCATATCCCTGATGGGAGTGGTCACGCAGGAGGCGATACTGTTCAATGACACGGTCCGCAACAACATTACATTCGGTATGGAGAACGTCTCGGACGAGGATGTGAGGCGGGCGGCGGGAATCGCCAATGCGGACGAGTTCATCATGCAGATGGAGCATGGTTACGATACCAATATCGGAGACCGTGGCGGCAAACTCTCCGGAGGCCAGCGCCAGCGCATAGCCATAGCCAGGGCCGTGCTGAAGAACCCTCCGATTCTGATTCTGGACGAGGCCACCTCGGCTCTCGATACTGAGAGCGAGAGGCTGGTGCAGGACGCTCTCACCAACTTGATGAAGAACCGCACCTCCATAGTCATCGCCCACCGGCTGTCTACTATACAGCACGCTGACGAGATAGTGGTAATGAAGGAGGGACGGATTGTGGAAAGGGGCACACATGCGGAACTGCTCAAGATGGGCGGACTATATTCGCATCTGTGCGAAATGCAGGCTTTTTAACATAATCAATCAAATCAAAGTGTATGAATCCTAAATCACTGAATAAGATTATTGAGGACAGCATAAAGAAGAACTGGGACTGTCCTGCTCTTTCTGATTATAACGGGGTTACTCTGTATTACCGTGATGTGGCCCGCAGGATAGAGAAGATACATATCATGCTGGAGATGTGCGGACTGAAACGTGGTGACAAGATAGCGATATGCTCCCGTAACCAGGCAAACTGGGCTGTGTCCTTTCTGGCCGCACTGACATACGGAGCTGTGCCTGTACCTCTGCTGCATGAGTTCAAAAGCGGGAACATCTATCATCTGGTCAATCATTCTGAGTCCAGGGTCCTCTTTGTGGGTGATATGGTATGGGAGGAGCTGACTCAGTCGGAGATGCCTGGCCTGGACGCGATCATACTGATGAATGATTTCTCCCTGCTGTATGCGTCCAATGACAGGATAACCCAGACCCGCGAGCATCTCAACGAACTTTTCGGAAAGAAATATCCGCACAGCTTTCATCCGGACTGCGTCCACTACTATGAGGACTCCCCGGAGGAGCTTGCCATGATAAACTATACCTCAGGTACTTCCGGATTCTCCAAGGGAGTGATGCTGCCTTACCGCTCCATTCTCTCCAATGTCCTGTTCGGCTTTGAGGTTCACGGGCATCTGGACAATGCCTCCAACTGCGTGTCCATGCTGCCTACGGCCCATATGTACGGGATGCTGTTCGAGTTCCTGGTGGAGTTCTGTTCGGGTACGCACGTGCATTTCCTGACCAGGCTTCCGACTCCCAAGATTATTCTGGATGCCATGGGAAAGGTCAGACCGGACCTCATAGTGACAGTCCCGCTTGTCATAGAGAAGATATACAAGAAAAAGCTGGAACCGCTTATCAACCGTCGTGATATACGCCTGCTGCTCAGGCTGCCTGTTATAGACGAAAAGATTCTCCGCAAGATCAACAACCAGTTGGACGAGGCTTTCGGCGGCAAGTTCGACGAGGTGATTATCGGCGGTGCGGCTTTCAACCGTGAGGCGGAGGCATTTTTCCGCCGTATCGGTTTCCGCTTTACAGTGGGATACGGCATGACCGAGTGCGGTCCCATCATAACCTATGCCCGCTGGAATGAGACCAAGCTCTATTCATGCGGCAAGGCGGCGCCGAGGATGCAGATTATGATTGACTCGGCCGATCCTCAGAATATTCCGGGAGAGATTCTGGTCAAGGGAGACAATGTCTTCCTGGGCTACTACAAGAACGAGCAGGCCACTGCCGAGGCTTTCACCGAGGACGGCTGGTTCCGTACCGGAGACATGGGAGTAATCGACTCCGACGGCTTCCTGTTCATCAAGGGCCGCTGCAAGAGCATGATCCTCGGACCTTCAGGTCAGAATATTTATCCCGAGGAGATAGAAGGTGAGATAAACAATATGCCTTATGTGATAGAGTCCCTTGTGATAGAGGATAATGGCGGACTTCGTGCGTTGGTGTATCCGGATTCGGAGATGGCGGAGGCCGACGGCCTGTCCAAGGAGGAACTGCTGAGCAGGATTCAGCAAAGCATCAAGGATATGAATGCGCATCAGCCTAATTACTGCAAGGTGGGAGCGGTAGAGCTTTTCCCCGAGGAGTTTGAGAAGACTCCGAAGAAGAGTATCAAACGGTATCTCTATCAGCGTTCAAACAATTAATTCATAGGTATGACAAAGCAAGAGCAGTTTGACAGAAGTTACCTGGAGATGGCGAGAGTATGGGCGAAGAACTCGTACTGCACCCGCCGTAAGGTGGGGGCCCTGCTCGTCAAGGACAGGATGATCATATCGGACGGGTTTAACGGCACTCCGGCCGGTTTCGAGAATATATGCGAGGATCCGTCCACCGGCAAGACCAAGCCTTATGTGCTTCACGCCGAGGCCAATGCCATAACCAAAGTGGCCAAGTCGGGCAACAACAGCGACGGGGCCACTCTTTATGTGACCGATGCTCCGTGCGTGGAGTGCTCCAAACTTATAATTCAGGCTGGTATCAAGAGAGTGGTCTACATGATAGAGTACAGTGTGAAGGATGGTATAGAGCTGCTGCGCCGGGCAGGAATAGAAGTCTGCAAATACGACAATATATGAAAACTTTGAAACTGGTTCTGTGGTCGGTTATAATGCTGCTTGCCGGCAGTATCATTACCCGTTTGGTGATGGTGCGCGGCAATGCGGACAGGTACTATGTGACGGATCATGGCTGGGATAAGCTGGAACTGGTACTGCAGCAGATAGACCAGAATTATGTCGATGACATAGACCGCGGCAAATTGACTGAGGAGATACTCCCTGTAATCCTGAGAGATCTGGACCCGCATTCCGTTTATCTTCCTCCGGAGAACCTTAAACAGGCCAATGCAGAGTTGGAGGGTAATTTTGACGGCATAGGCATTACTTTCAATGTCCCGGAGGATACGGCCATAGTTATCAGCGTGATAGCCGGAGGACCGTCCGAGCGGGCCGGACTTATGTCTGGAGACCGGATTGTCAGTGTGGACGGGAAGAATGTCGCCGGAGTGCAGATAAATCAGGATTCCCTGGTCGGTATGCTGAAAGGGGTGTCCGGGACCAAGGTCCGGCTGGATATTCTCCGGGACGGGGATACCGTGGAGTTTGAGGTGACCCGTGACAAGATACCGGTGAAGAGCATAGATGTGGCTTATATGCTGGACGACACCACCGGATATATGAAGCTGTCCAAGTTTACCCGTACAAGTTACGAGGAGTTCGAGGCGGCTCTGCCCGCGCTTCTTGAAGCGGGCATGACAAAGTTGGTATTTGACTTGCGTGACAACTCAGGCGGATATATGGACCAGGCCCTGTTGCTCTCCAACGAGTTCCTGCCAGAGGAGAGTCTCATAGTATATATGGAGGGTGCCCACCGTCCCCGTCAGAACTTTTATGCCGACGGCAGCGGCAAGTGTCAGGACATAGAACTGGCCGTTCTGGTCAATGAGAACAGCGCGTCGTCCAGCGAGATATTTGCCGGAGCGATGCAGGACAATGACCGCGGGCTCATCTACGGCCGCCGCAGCTACGGCAAGGGTATGGTGCAGGAGCCTATCTTCTTTACGGACAACTCCGGTATCCGCCTGACCGTGGCCCGCTTCTATACCGCCACGGGACGCTGTATCCAGAAGCCGTACACACCTGGAGATGATATGGACTATGTCTACGACATCTACGAAAGGTATGCGCACGGGGAGATGACCGATGCTGACAGTATTGTCCGCAATGACTCCCTGAAGTACATTACACCCAAGGGCAATGTGGTCTACGGTGGAGGAGGAATCATCCCTGATGTGTTTGTCCCTATTGATACCACAGGCGTTACTGACCTGCTGATTCGGATTAACCGTCAGGCTCTTACGATTAAATATGCCTCGGATGTGGCGGACGAGTATCGTGGCAGGCTTCGTGAGATCGGCTCGCTGGACGAGTTGAACGTACTGTTGGACAACATGAATCTGGAGAGCGGTTTCCTGTCGTACCTTAAGCGCAAGAATGTGCCTGTCGACATGGACCAGTGGCAGGTGTCCCGTCAGTTTGTGCTGACGCAGCTGCGGGCTCTTGTCGGAAGGTATTCCTCGCTGGATGACAATGCCTTCTATCCCATCCTGGCTGAGATTGACAATGTCATTCAGACAGCGGCGAGATAGAAAATTGCACATAGGGGGATACAACTTCCGAAAAAAGTATTATCTTTGCACTCCCGTTTGGGGAAACGTGTCTAACCGCCCGGATGGTGAAATTGGTAGACACGCTAGTTTCAGGGACTAGTGGCCGCAAGGCTGTGCAGGTTCGAGTCCTGTTCCGGGCACTAAGATAGGCTGATAATCAATTGATTATCAGCCTATCTTGTTATATCGGCGGGTAAACTGTGGGCAAATGTGAGTCTCACTAGAGTACTATTATTCAGAGCTATTTTGGTAAGTGATATGTTTTTTATAACTTGCGGTAATTTTTAACAATATGTTTTATGCGCATTGTTGTCCGCTTCCTGTCAGTGATGGCCATACTGCTTGCCTCTGTCCTCCCTCTGAGAGGGGACTCGGGTGAGGCGTTGGCCAGGATACAGGACATGGGGATGCAGGAGATATACGACCGGGCGTCGGACCTGGCTCTCAAGGGCAATACGGACAGTGCCGCGTATTTTTATATAGTCCTGGCGGGAAAATATTCGGCAGGACTGTCTCAGGAAGAGAAGTTGCTGTGCTTGAAGGCATGCAACAATATCGGCAATATATATTATCTGAAAGAAAGCTATTTCTCCGCTTTTGAGTTCTATTTCAAAAGTTTGAATATATGTGAAAAGAACGGCTTCACAGACCTGGAGCCTGTGTGCTATAACAACATGGGCAACTTCTATGCGGTATTCAACGACTATGAGATGGCTGGGAAGTATTACAGACAGGGCTTGGAGAGCACCGAGAAGGGAGTTGATACGGAAATGAGGATTAAGATTCTCATAAATCTTACGGCTGTCAGCTGTTATATGAACGATTCGGAGTCGGCCAGGAAATACTATGACGAGTTCGTCGGCTACTCTGGCAAGGAGAGTATGATTGGCTATTTCTCATTGTTTCATAAGGCACTTATTCTGTCATGCGAGCATAAGTACATTGAGTCTGTATCTGTCCTGCGGCAGGCTCTGGCCTTTTCCGACAGTCTCTCACTGGAACCCAGGTATATATCCTCAATATATGGGCAGATAGCGCGTTCATACGAGGCTGCGGGCATGTTGGACTCAGCGATATATTGGCGGAGAATCAATGAGGATTATACGGCAATCAACGATCTGTCATACTTCTCCACATCAAATTTCCGGTCTCTTTCTGAACTTTATGAGAGTAAGGGGGATGCAGAAATGATGCGGCACTATCAGAAGTTGTACTGGATGGCCTCAGACTCGGTATTCAACCGTTCGCGTTTCAACGAGGCAAAGAACTCGCAATTTATATACGAGCTGGACAAGATATACCAGGAAGTGTCTTTTCTGACTTCAGAACGGGAGCAGAGCAGACTGAGGGCAGAGGCTCAGGAAAAGATGCTGGCGGTCTCAGCCACGGCCATAGTCGTTTTCTTGATACTGCTCGTGGTGGTGTGGCGGCAGAAGAGACAGTTGTCCGCTTCGTATGAGGCTCTTTATCACCGCGTGCAGGACCAGATCAGTCAGGAGGGTCTGTTGAGGAAGCGTTACGAGGACCTGTCGCAGCAGAAGTCGGAGGAGGCAGGACTCAGCTCCGCTCCGGGTCCGTTACCCGGCTCAGACGCAGGCTCCGGTTCTGATTCAGCCCCCGCTTCCAGTCCTGATTCCGGCGGGGAGCAAACGGTCTGCGCGTCTGACACCGCGCAGGGCGGCAGGCTGTCGGAGGACCAGAAGACCGTGATAATGGAGGCGGTCATCGGGTATATGGACGAGCCGGCCAATTTCTGCGACCCTGAGTTCTCCCTGGACAAGATTGCCAAGGCCATCGGCTCCAACTCCAAGTACGTCTCCTCGGTTGTCAACGAGTGCTTCGGCAAGAACTTCCGGACATTCACCAACGAGTACCGCGTCAAGGAGGCCATCCGCCGCTTCTCCGCAGAGGAGTACGCCAACTACACCATGACCGCCATAGGGGAGAGTGTCGGTTTCCGCTCCTACACCAACTTCATCGATGCGTTTCGCCGTTTCACCGGTATAACTCCCTCTGCCTATTACAAACTTTCCAAACAGGGAAAGCGCCCTGAACCCGCTTCCGATTCAAGAATCTGAAATCGTAAAATTTCCGAAAAGACATCATATACAATAAGTTTGCAGACAAAATTCTTAAAACCATATTGTACATGATGAAAAAATTATTCTACCCCATCATCCTGTCCGTCCTGCTCTCCGCAGCAGGCTGCACGGAAAATGAAACAGGTCCGGAGATAGAGCAGGGAACAGCGACAGTCACCCTCTCCATATCTCCGATGTCAGAAGACTCTACCCTGGTATTGACGGTGACTCCGAGTGAGGACGCCGTGAGTTACCAAGTGTACTGCGCACAGGATGCCGATCTGGCGTCATTTGTAAATGGAGTGTATGACGGCGAAGAGCGTTTCCAGTCTTTCGAGGGCTCTGCTCCCTCCGAAGTCAGGTATGAAAACCTGGAGGACGGCTATTACACCGTTCTGGCACTGGCCGTTGACGCTGACGGGTGCAAGGGCGCTGTGGCTTCCGTGAAGGCATGGCTGCCCGACGGGGCATTCAGCAGCTCAGTGCAGTTCGTGTCAGACAGAGCCGCCGCAATCCAGACAATGATACCGTACAGGATAATAGAGACCCACTACTATCTCGGCGCTCCGGGCGAGAAAGAGAAGTTCGAGAACGGAGAGGTGGAAGTGACAGTAAAAGAGGACTATCCAGTATTTTATGTGGCAACATACACAACACTTGAGCCTTCTACTGATTATGTATTTTATGTAAGGGGCCTGGACCGTTTTGGAATGTTCACAGAGACCATAGAGATTCCGTTCAGGACAATGGACGAGGGTACGGCCCCCGCCTGCAAAGCAGAGGTGATCAGTAACGACGTATACTCTCAGACAGTCGTTCTGACTCCTAATAGCAACTGTAGCAAGGTAGTAGCCATGGCTATGAATAAAGGGACACACAATGTACTGTATGATCTTAACTGGGGAGGTAATATTGCTGGTTGCGTGGAGGCATGGAATGAGTATGCCAGCACCGGAATTCCTCTTGAAGTTGGCACTACCTCTGACTGGACATGCGGAGTCGCTAAAGAAATGTATTGGATATCATACGATGAAAACGGCACGATAGCCAATCTCCAGCACATGGACTACAGCATCCCCTCGGAGGACAGCAGCCTGCCCGCGCCTTCCTGCACCCTTGAGATTTCAGACATCACCTCCAGCGGAGCCACCTATACCGTGACAGCGGACGAGAATACCCTGGCCGTATGGTTCGAGACCCTTGAAAAGGACTTCTACGAAGAGATTGTCGCCGGGGATTACGGAGACTACTATCTGCATGAGTACATGTTCGCCATGTGGTACAACAACAACGACTCCATCCACGGCTTCCTCTACGGCACCGACACCGCCACATTCACCGAGCAGGCCGGCACTCCCGGTACCGAGTACTATGTCGTAGCCGTTCCCGTAGGCTTCAACGGCCCGTATGCCTCCACCGGCGGCTGGGGCCCCATGGTGGTGGACCATTATACGACTTTATCTGAATAACACATTAACAACCATATAAAGAGAATACAATGAAAAGACATCTGATATATTTTCTGGCCGCGCTGAACCTTGTTCTGATGACGGCCTGCCAGGAGAAACTGGAGGATACTCCTCTGACGATATCCGTCACATCCTGGACGTTCAATGCCGACGGCGGCGATACCCTGCATCTGACAGTCACCGGCCGGGACTGGAGTGCAGAGCCTGCACAGGGATGGGTGACAGTCCGCGACAACGGAGACGGAACAGCTTCCGTAGTGGCCCTCGAGAACACCGGAGACACCCGACGTTCCACGACTATTCTCTTCCATTCCGGCGCCATGTCACAGGTCCTGACCGTCGACCAGCTTCCCAAACTGTTCGACGGGGAGTTCCGGGTCATGTACGACTGGGCCGACCCGGCAATGTCACGCAATGGACGGTATATCGCCGGAGGTTATCTAGAAGGTGACTCCTATGAGGGGATATTCGTCTGGGACTTGGAAACTGGAGAATACACCAAATATCCTAACGGTTTCATCTCAGTAAGCACAGTAAGTAATGACGGTATGGTTATAATGTATAATTTTGATGGCGTTGGAGCGGCTATGAAGGATGGGCAGATTATCGAAATGGCTGTGCCTGAGGGAGGTGATTATTTCAGTCCGAGTGTATGGGGTTGTTCTGCTGACGGGAGTGTTATTGTCGGGACTGTCAGAGAGTCCGAGTTGCTGCCAAATGGTAACTATTTTAAAAAGTTTATTCCTGTAAAGTGGACAGACGGAGTGCCGGAAATATTGGAGTATCCTGATCATGGAATGAATGAGGATGCTATTTCTCCCGGAGTTATTCCCAGATGCTGCTCGGCAGACGGATCGGTCATAGTCGGATCGGAGTGGAGCAATACTTTCGGGGCCATCTACTGGGTCGACGGACGGATGGTAGATCTGGGCAATGATCCTGAATACATGAATATATTGGAAGAATATAATTTTGTAGAAGGCATTGTCTGTTATGCCCAATATAATACAGTAAGCAGTAATGGTGATTACGTAGCTTTGGCATATAGGAGATACGGTGGCAATTACCCTGTACTTATCAATACCAGAACAGGAGAATTGATAGTAAATGAGGACTACAGTTATGTCACCAGTGGCACTCCAATGGATGACGGCCGTTTTTTCTACCGCGACGGTGTCGAGGCAGTAACCATGACCATGGAATCTGGATCAGGGCAGTCAGTTGAAGAATGGCTACAAGAAACATACGGTCTGAAAGTGTCCTATGACTACAGCGTAGCCTATATCAGCGAAGACGGCAAGACCATCCTGGGCTGGATGGTCCGCGAGTCGGCTACGGGCATGGCTTATTATCCCTGGTATGCAAGATTCAATTAATAATTAAAAACTGGAAATATGAAAAGAGTATCATTTTACAGCATAGCCCTGCTTTTCGCAGGCATCATAGCCGCGCTCTCAGTATCCTGCAGACAGGAGGAGACTGCAGCGCCACTGGCCTCGCTGACTCTTAACGTGGACGGGGCAACGGCGGAGAGTATCACATTTACCCTCACTCCCGATGCCAACACGGCCTGCTACTACTATGCCTGCACGCCGACATCCGATACTGCATCCGCATCCTATACCAGGGTAGCGGACCAGGCACTGCTGACAGTCACAATGGATTCCCTGATACCTGACACAGAGTACACTGTAATGGCATATGCGGAGAATATGGACGGTCTGGCCGGCACCAAGGTGAAGGCCACAGTTGTTACCACCTCAGCTCCTCAAGTGAGCATCACTGTCATTGAGAGTGCTTCCACCACAGTTCGTTTCAGTATCAGCGCGCTCAATGCCGAAAGCTATTCCTATGGAGTGCTGCGCTCGTCCGAGGCCTCCGATGGGGAGCTCCCGGGACTGTCCGAAGACGGATCTGAACAAGAGTTTACAGTGGATACCCTGACTCCTCTGACCTCCTATGCAGTGGCGGCGGAGGCAGTCAACAGCGCGGGAGAGATGTCCGAGAGAGTACTGGCGGCATTCAAGACAGACCTGCTGCCGGTTGTGCGGGTAGGGGAGATTGTCTCAGACCTTACATCCGCAGTGGTGCCTTTGAGTTGGAAAGACAGCAAGCAGGTTTATTATGCTCTTACGGAGACTGGAACAGAGCCCGCTGAGTATGAGGTTATTACTCCGGGTACGGATACCTCCACTGTACTGTCGTTCTACGAGCTTGCGGGCAATACGGACTATACTTTCATTGCCTACGGCGTGACGGAGAAGGGCAACAGCGGAGACACTGTCTCAGTGGAGTTTGTCACAGCGGATGTGGACTCTGACCACAAGGTCACAGTGAGCGACATTTCAAGCTATGACGCTAAGTTCACAGCTACATGGGATACCGAGGTGTACAGCGGTTGCCGGTGGTATGCGGACCTCTCCGCCAATATTCCGGACCCGGGCAGCTTCGACTGGGAGGAGGCCGTGTCGTCCTACAAGGCCCGCAGTGCGTATAACGGTTCGGCTGTCAGCCTGAGCGCGTTCTACCCTGTTTCCTCGGAGAAGTACAAGGCCGGTTTCATCTTCCTGGATATGGAGGGCAACCCCGTAATGGAGTCCGTTATATGGAAAGAGGTGCAGCTGGACCAGATAACTTTCGGAGACTCGGACTGCTCTGCCGAGCTGGAGGTAGTCTCAGTGTCGTATTCAAAACTGCGGTACAGGGTGACAGGAAATGGTGCTTCCCAGTACTATTTCGGTGTGACTCCCAGTCAGTTTGCAGAGGATCTGGAAGCTTATGCGCTGACTGTTCTCAAATCGGCTCCTTCTACGTCATTTGATGTGATAGTGGATCTGAACGTGCTTATCCCGGAAACAGAGTATACGGCAGTGGTCCTGCCAGTCGATGAGAATGGTCAGTTCGGTGCGATAGAGTCAGTTGAGTTTACCAGCGAGGCCAGGACTCTCAACGGTTCCGGTGAGCTTGATGTTGAATTCAAGGAGGCTACCTGGGTGTCTGTGGTGTTTGATGTGCAGCTTGGGGAGAATACTTCAAGGGCAGTATGGACCAGCACTTCAACACCGCTTGCCTCAGAGGAGGCCATTTTGGAAGCTCTGGCGGCAGCAGCGATGAGAGCCGGCTCAATATATGAGAGCGGGGAGTTTGTCACCAAAAGATCTTTGACGACCTATGTTGATAATGTAGTGTATACGTATTTTGCCGCGATGGACGAGGCCGGGCGCTTGAGTAACCTGTTCACGTTTGAGAACGAATTGAAAGATATTGTATTCGACGGAACCGGAACAGTGGCCTTTGAGGTAGACAATGCAATCAGTACAGGAGCTACCTTTGAACTGGACTTTACTTTGACTCCTGATGACAATGTTGATTATTACTATTACCGTATAACCAATATGTATACTGCAAATGCCTTGAGTGATGAGCAGTTGGCGGTCAATTTCCTGACAGATTCCAGATATTCTGCCAATGAAGGGACTCTAAGTACGTACTCACCCAAGGACAATGAACCTCCTGTCGCAGCGGATTCGTATATGTTGATTATGCCCGTTGATAAGAGCGGCAGGCTCTGCAAGCCGATAAGGTATCACATAGAGGAGACAAGTGCTGAGTAATAATTTGAAGTTGAACGTAGGAGAACCGGCAGAGGAGTCTGCTCCCGCCGGTCTCCTTTATATTGAATATAATCGAGAATGCAATGCGGACTAGGAACGCCATCCTGTTTACAATACTTTTCTTTACTATAGCCATTTCAGCAGTCTTCTCATGCAGGGACGGCGCGGATAGTCAGGCCTCCTGTGAGAACGGTATCAGAATCTCCGAGCACTGGTATCTGTTCCCGGCGCAAGGCTCTGACTCGCTGCTGCTGGAAATAACCCCTCCCTCAGAGTGGCATGCCGTTTCCGATGTCGACTGGATAGAGGTCCGCAGACTCTCGCAGTCCCGGGCACTTGTCATCTCAGGCGGGGAGGCCAGCTCCTCAGGCCGCTTCGGAACGGTCGTGTTCACAAGCGGCGAGTGCTCCGATACCCTGACAGTGGAACGCTTCAGCAGCTCATTTTCTGTAGGGAATATGGATTACAGCAGCCGCCCCCGCTTCCTTCTCTCATCTCCCATTCTATAGCCGGGCTTCCGGTCAATTGGCTGGAAGTAGTCTCCCGTGAAAAAATACCCCTTGTAGTTTCTTTTGATGGAAACAAATGCTATATTTGCACCCGGATACAGATAAAAACAAGGCTGATGAAACTTAAAGTGGTGTTGATGGAAGAGGCGGCGGCCTTTATAGCGGGACAATCGGTCAAAGTCCAGCAAAAGATTTATTATAATATATTCAAAGTTGAAGAAGGCATTAGGGAAGCAGAGATATTCAAGAAACTTGAAAATACGGATATATGGGAGTTCCGGACTCTATACAATGGCATTTGTTATAGGCTTTTCTCCTTTTGGGATACAGATACGGACACGATGGTAGTCGCTACTCATGGCATTGTAAAGAAGACCATGAAAACTCCTGTGAAAGAAATAGCAAAAGCAGAGGAAATCAGGAAAGAATATTTCAGACGTAAAAAATGATAAAATAATATGGAACAGTTCAAGCTTATACCCGCAGATGAAATGAAAGATAAATTGTGGGGCAAACCAGGCACTCCCGAACGCGATGCGATGGAGGCACAGCTGCAGGAGGATGTCCACGCTTACATGGTCGGAGATGCCATCAGAAAGGCGCGTCAGGAGCAGCACCTGACGCAAGAGGAACTGGGAGAGCGCATCGGTGTGCAGCGGGCACAGATATCCCGGCTGGAAAAGGGCAAAAGCGTCATCACCCTGCCCACAATGAGTCGGGTGTTCAAGGCTTTGGGCATCGATACGGGCGTACTCGACTTGGGCAGTGCAGGTAAAGTAGCACTGTGGTAATGTAGAGTAAGAAAAAGGAAAAGCCTCTGCCGGTTCCTGTTTCCGGCAGAGGCTTTTCTTCTTTCTTCAAAATTCCTACAAAATCCGCTCCTACCTTTGCGCAGATATAATAACTTTGCAACCGACTTAAAAACAGGAAAGCGATTATGTGGAAATACTATGCACTGCTGT
>DVHR01000048.1 GCA_018711925.1 Candidatus Coprenecus pullicola | reverse complement strand
TGTTTCAGGTAATGTGAACAGACTGGACCCTTCCAGAAATCCGGATGTCAAGAGTGATTTTTCATATAAGCACGAGAGGGACTTTATACTGACGGACGGAGATAAGACTTATCCGGCCAGGCTGTCTTCGTTCAACCGTCTTTTTCCGGATAAGAAAAAAACTATAAAAGCGTATGTGCGTGACAACGGTCTGGATCTTGAGACTCCTTCAGGACTGACCGCATTGTTTGACTTCTGCGCGGGACACTGATGATATTTATTTAGGATTGCGGACGTTGTTGCGGTAGACGCTGGGAGGACAGCCCACTTCCCTTACAAAGGCTTTTGAGAATACTGTCAGGGAGTTGTAACCCAAGTCCTGGGCCAGTTCTTTCAGCAGGATATTCTTGCCGCCGTCTATCAGGCGTCTGGTTGCTTCCTCTATTCTGAAAGTGTCTATGTACCTGTAGAAATTCATACCCGCGCAGGCGTTTATGGCATTTGAGCAGTAAGTCCGGTTCGTGCCGAGTGTCTTTGCCAGTGAGTCCAGTGTGATGTCCTTGTTCAGATAGTATTTACCGTCTCTCATCAGGCTGTCAATCTTCCGGAACAGGCGGAAGTCATCGTTCTCTGTTTCCTCATTGTTTCCGGCAAGTCTCATGTCCAACCGTTTGATGTTGGCGCGATGCTGCTCTACAAGAGTCCTGTACATCTTTCTCTGCCGTATGTACAGAATTATCAGCATTGCTGAGACTGCAATGACGAGTATCGCGACAAGAGTGGACACTTTCAGGTATTCGTAGGCTTTCTGTCTATCCAGTTCCTTGGCCAGTAAATCCTGCGAGTGCCGTATGTCCTGATTCATGAACATCAGTTTGCTGAACTCGTTGTTGCGCAGCTCTACAAGACTGTCTGTCTGTATACGCGCGTCGCGGTAATAATTCAAGGCCTGATTTTTATTCCCGAGACGAAAAGCCAGGTCGGCAGCCTTGCTGAGAACAAGATGCTTGAGTTCAATGCTCTTGCTTCTTTCGGAAACATCCAGGGCCATGACGTACATATTCATGGCTTCGTTGTTGTCGCCGTGCCCTTCCAGAAAATCACCGTAGTGCAGCAGCAGTTGGATATGTGTCGTGTAGTCGGAGAACTCAATGTAGCTCAATGCTTTTTTGTAGTATTCTTCTGCGCTGGCGTCATCTTCATTCAGGGTACATATGCCGGCTTTTAGAAGGAATATCTGTGAGTATTGTGCAGCTGCGTCACTGCTGTCTGCGGCCATGAGGGCTTTGTCAAGATATGCTGAAGCCTGAGCCGTGTTTCCCGACAGCAGAAGCATTTTCGCCATTCCGATGTCGGCAACGCATTTGTAGTATCCGAAGTGCTGCATGTCTGTGTTTTCCGCCATGCTCTGCGCCCTTTCAGCATAGTTGAGTCCGTCCGCACTGCCCCTGTAGTAAAAAATATCCATAATATTGAGTAGCATGGATATCATGCTGGCTGTGTCGGAACTGGCTTCGGCCAGTGCGATTCCTTCCGAGAAATATCTGTAGGCTTCCGAATAGTCCATACTGACCCGCAGGTACCAGCTGCCCATTACATTGTTGAAAATAAGCCACAACCTAGAATCATCAAAGCGGGGACTTCGGCATCGGGCAACCATGTCGGCGTAGTATTTTGCTGAGTCAGCGTCATCCATAAACAGATAGGACTGTGCAGTGAAAATCTCGGTATATAGGGCAGCCAGAGTGTCTTCCCGTTCCAGTGCGGCACATATTTCGTGATGGGAGACTGCTATTACAGAGTCATGTTGTCCTGTGCGGCTGTAATATCCGAGCCTGGATATAAGCGAGTCTCTCCAGGTGGACTGTGCATAGGAGCATAAGGTGCTTGCAGCGGCTGCTGTGCATATGATAAGTCTTAGGAAAAATTTCATCTGTCAGCATTGTGTAAATGAAAAAAGAGGATGACTGATGACATTAGTCAAGTAGTCACCCTCCTTTTTGATACTGTAAGTGGAGAACTTTACTCTTCCTTGCGGCGGGGTGCGGCGGCAGCCATCTTGTTGTAGTCGTCCATGGAGGCTACGATGATGCGGTCGAAGTCCCTCTGGCCGGTGCCGGCAGGGATGAGGTGACCGCAGATGACGTTCTCCTTCAGACCCTCAAGAGTGTCCACCTTTCCGCGGATGGCAGCCTCGCTGAGCACCTTGGTAGTCTCCTGGAAGGAGGCGGCGGACATGAAGCTGTTGGTCCTCAATGCGGCACGGGTAATACCCTGAAGTATCTGGTTGGATGTCGCGGGGATTGCGTCACGGGCCTGGACGAGTTTCAGATCCTGTCTCTTGAGCAGAGAGTTCTCATCCCGGAGTCTTCTTGTTGTCACGATCTGTCCGGGTTTGAGTTCTGTGGAGTCTCCGGCGTCCTGTACGACTTTCTTGCCGAACATAGAGTCGTTCTCCTCATTGAACTCCCATTTGTCCACCAGCTGCTCGGGCAGGAATCTGGTATCTCCTGGATCGACAATCTGAACCTTGCGCATCATCTGGCGGACAATGATCTCAAAGTGCTTGTCGTTGATCTTCACGCCCTGCATACGGTAGACTTCCTGAATCTCGTTGACGATGTACTCCTGCACCTTGATGGGGCCCTGGATCGCCAGGATATCGGCGGGGGAGACAGCACCGTCGGACAGAGGCATGCCTGCGCGGATATAGTCGTTCTCCTGAACGAGAATCTGCTTTGACAGAGGTACGAGGTAGCGTTTCTCGTCTCCGCTCTTGGAGCGTATGATAATCTCCCTGTTACCGCGTTTCACCTTACCCATCTGGACCTCACCGTTGATCTCGGCGACGATTGCCGGGTTGGAAGGATTGCGGGCCTCGAAAAGCTCGGTGACGCGAGGCAGACCTCCGGTGATATCGCCCGATTTTCCGATAGCACGCGGTATCTTCACGATAACTTCACCGGCGATGACTTTCTCTCCATCCTCTACCATAAGGTGGGCGCCTACAGGCAGGTTGTACTGCTTGACCTCCACTCCGTCCTGCATGATGTGGATCGTAGGGTTCTTGGATTTGTCCCTGGACTCGATGATGACTTTCTCGCGGTGGAGGGAGTATTCATCGGTGGCTTCCTCCCTGAAGGTAACACCCTCAATAAGGCTGTCGAATGATACTGTACCAGGCAGCTCAGTGATGGTTACGGCATTGTATGCGTCCCACTCACATATCTTGTCCCCTTTGGAGATATTGGCGCCGTCTTTCTGGAAGAGCTTCGCTCCGTAAGGGATATTGTGCTGCGACAGGGTGATGCCTGTATTGACATCGACTATGCGCATCTCGGCAGTACGTCCGATCACGACCTCGAAGTCGCCATCTTCCTCGTGCTTGGTCACGGTACGGAGCTCCTCGAACTCCAGGCGTCCGTCGTAGCGGGCTATGATCTCGGACTCGGATGCGATGCTGGATGCGGTACCTCCGACGTGGAATGTACGCAGGGTAAGCTGGGTACCGGGTTCTCCGATGGACTGGGCTGCGATAACTCCTACCACTTCACCCTTCTCCACCATACGGCCTGTGGCAAGGTTGCGTCCGTAGCATTTCGCGCATACTCCCTTGCGGGACTCGCAGGTGAGCACGGAGCGGATCTCGACCTGCTCAATGGGCAGGGCGGATATCTTGGCGGCGATGTCCTCTGTAATCTCCTCGTTTGCAGGTAGGATGAGCTCTCCGGTCAGAGGGTTGTAGATGTCGTGTACAGAAGTGCGGCCCAGGATGCGGTCGTAGAGGGATTCCACTATCTCGTCCTTGTTCTTGATGGCCGTAGCCACGATGCCGCGGAGGGTCTTGCAGTCCTCCTCGTTGATGATTACGTCGTGGGACACGTCCACGAGCCTACGGGTCAGATAACCGGCGTCGGCTGTCTTCAGAGCGGTATCGGCCAGACCCTTACGGGCACCGTGCGTGGAGATGAAGTACTCGAGCACCGATAGGCCCTCCTTGAAGTTGGAGAGAATAGGGTTCTCGATAATCTCCGCTCCTGTCGAACCGGATTTCTGGGGCTTGGCCATCAGACCACGCATACCGCAGAGCTGACGGATCTGCTCCTTGGAACCACGGGCTCCGGAGTCAAGCATCATGAAGATAGGATTGAATCCCTGCTGGTCGGCCTCGATGTTCTTGGTCACCATGTTGGTCAGACGCGAGTTGGTGGTGGTCCAGATATCGATGATCTGGTTGTACCGCTCGTTGTTGGTGATAAGACCCATGTTGAAGCTCTGCTGTATCTCCTCCACCTGGTTGTATCCTTCCTCTACCAGCTCGGCCTTTTCATTGGGAATGATCACGTCGGCCAGGTTGAAGGACAGGCCGCCTCTGTACGCCATGGTGTATCCTATGGACTTGATGTCGTCCAGGAACTGGGCCGTACGGGCAACTCCGCATACTTTCACAACCTTTCCGATGATGTCCCTGAGGGACTTCTTGGTCAGCAGCTCATTGATGTATCCGACTTCTGGGGGTACTACCTGATTGAAAATAACCCTGCCGACGGTTGTGTTGTCAAAGATGCGGTAGCCTTTGCTCAAGTCTGTCATGTCCTTGGGCAGGCGGATGGATATCTTGGCATGAAGATCCACTCGTCCCTCGTTGTAGGCTATGATGACCTCTTCCGGTCCGTAGAATCTCATGCCTTCACCCTTGGCTCCGGCCCTGGGTTTGGTGATGTAGTACAGACCGAGGACCATGTCCTGTGAAGGCACGGTGATAGGCGCACCGTTGGCCGGGTTCAGGATGTTGTGCGAGCCGAGCATGAGGAGCTGTGCCTCGAGGATGGCGGCATTGCCCAGAGGGAGATGCACGGCCATCTGGTCTCCGTCGAAGTCAGCGTTGAACGCCGTACATGCCAGAGGATGCAGCTGTATGGCCTTGCCCTCGATGAGCTTGGGCTGGAATGCCTGGATACCCAGACGGTGCAGGGTAGGGGCACGGTTCAGGAGGACGGGATGGCCTTTCATCACGTTCTCCAGGATGTCCCAGATGACGGGCTCTTTCTTGTCCACTATCTTCTTGGCCGAACGGACGGTCTTGACGATACCTCTCTCGATCAGTTTCCTGATGATGAAAGGCTTGTACAGCTCGGCAGCCATCAGTTTGGGAAGTCCGCACTCGTGCATGTGGAGCTCGGGGCCTACGACGATAACCGAACGGGCCGAGTAGTCCACACGTTTACCGAGCAGGTTCTGACGGAAACGTCCCTGCTTTCCTTTAAGGCTGTCCGAAAGGGACTTGAGGGTACGGTTGGCGTCAGTCTTGACGGCGTTGGACTTGCGGGAGTTGTCGAAGAGGGAGTCCACGGCCTCCTGAAGCATACGTTTCTCATTGCGGAGAATCACTTCGGGAGCCTTGATCTCTATGAGCTTCTTCAGACGGTTGTTCCTGATGATTACCCTTCTGTAGAGGTCATTGAGGTCGGATGTGGCGAAACGTCCTCCGTCCAGGGGCACGAGAGGCCTAAGGTCGGGGGGAATCACGGGGATGACCTTCATAATCATCCACTCGGGACGGTTGATGTCCTTGGACTCACGGAAGGCCTCTATGACGCTAAGGCGCTTGAGTGCCTCGGCCTTGCGCTGCTGGGAGGTCTCGCTCTCAGTCTTGTGGCGCAGATCGTAGGATATCTCGTCCAGATTCAGGTTGGAGAGCAGAGTGTAGATGGCCTCGGCTCCCATACCGGCGATGAACTTCTCGGGATCGCTGTCGTCCAGGTTCTGGTTGTCCTTGGGCAGGCGGTCCAGGATGTCGAGGTACTCGTCCTCGGAGAGAAGCTGGAGGCTCTCCACGTTCATCTCCTTGGCGGCACCGGCCTGGATGACGATGTATCTTTCGTAGTAGATGACAGATTCCAGTTTCTTGGAGGGAATGCCGAGAAGGCTTCCGATCTTGTTGGGAGTTGAGCGGAAATACCATATATGGGCTACGGGCACCGTGAGGGTGATGTGGCCCATGCGCTCCCTGCGGACTTTCTTCTCCGTTACCTCCACGCCGCATCTGTCGCATACGATACCTCTGTAGCGGATTCTCTTGTATTTACCGCAATGGCACTCGTAGTCCTTTGTGGGACCGAATATCCTCTCGCAGAAAAGGCCGTCACGCTCAGGCTTGTAGGTACGGTAATTGACAGTCTCGGGCTTCAGCACTTCTCCGGATGACCTTTCCAGAATCTCTTCCGGAGAGGCCAGGCCGATGGAAATCCTGTTGAAGTTGCTTTTGATCTTGTTGTCTTTCTTAAAAGCCATATGTTGGAATTCTATTAATCAAATACTATACTTAATCTAATTTAATGCTCAGGCCCAGGCCGCGCAGCTCATGCAGAAGCACGTTGAGGGACTCGGGGATGCCGGGGGTCGGCATGGGGTCGCCCTTGACGATGGCCTCGTATGCGCGCGAGCGTCCCGTGACATCGTCGGACTTGATGGTGAGGATCTCCTGCAGGACATTGGATGCTCCGAATGCCTCGAGGGCCCATACCTCCATCTCTCCGAAACGCTGGCCTCCGAACTGTGCCTTACCTCCCAGAGGCTGCTGGGTGATGAGGGAGTAGGGACCGATGGAACGGGCGTGCATCTTGTCGTCTACCATGTGGCCCAGCTTGATCATATAGATCACGCCGACAGTCGCGGGCTGGTCGAAATACTCTCCGGAGCCGCCGTCGCGCAGACGGGTCTTTCCGTAGCGGGGCAGACCGGCCTTGTCGGTGTACTCGCAGATCTGGTCGAGGGAAGCTCCGTCGAAGATCGGGGTGCTGAACTTCAGGCCCAGCTCCTTGCCGGCCCATCCGAGCACGGTCTCGTAGATCTGTCCGAGGTTCATACGCGAAGGCACACCCAGAGGGTTGAGGACGATGTCCACGATGGTTCCGTCATCGAGGAAAGGCATATCCTCGTCCTTGACAACCTTGGCCACGATACCCTTGTTACCGTGACGTCCGGCCATCTTGTCACCTACGCGGATCTTCCTCTTCTTGGCCACATACACCTTGGCAAGCTGCATGATGCCGGAGGGAAGCTCGTCTCCGATGGTGAGGTTGTATTTGATACGCTTGAGCTCAGCGTCGTATTCCTTATATGCTATAAGGTAGTTGTTGATGAGGGTCTTGATCTGGCTGTTGGCGGTCTTGTCAGAAGTCCATTTGGCCGGATTGACATCCTCGTACTTGATGTTCTCGAGTATGGCGCGTGTAAATGCCGTGCCCTTGGGGACAAGCTCTGTCTCGTATAGATCCCACACACCGTTGCTCTTGCGGTCCTTGGTGAGGGTGACAAGCTTGTCTATGAAGAGCTTGCGGAGAGCTGTGGTCTTCTCGGTGAAGTCTTCCTCGGCCCTTACAATCTCTTCCTTGGGAGCATTTTTCCCTCTCTTGCCCGGTTCCTTGGCCACGCGGGAGAAGAGTCTCTTGCCGATGATGGTTCCGGAGAGGGAAGGAGATGCTTTCAGGGATGCGTCCTTCACGTCACCGGCCTTGTCTCCGAAGATGGCCCTCAGGAGTTTCTCCTCGGGTGAGGGATCGCTCTCTCCCTTAGGAGTAATCTTGCCGATGAGAATGTCACCGGGTTCGACATGTGCGCCGACCCTGATGATTCCGTGCTCATCCAGATCCTTGGTGGCGTCCTCGCTGACGTTGGGAATATCCGAGGTCAGTTCCTCCATTCCGCGCTTGGTGTCGCGCACTTCCATGATGTACTCATCCACGTGGATGGATGTGAAGATATCCTCGCGCAGAATCCTTTCTGAGAGTACGATGGCATCCTCGAAGTTGTATCCTTTCCAGGGCATGAAGGCCACTTTCAGGTTGCGTCCGAGAGCGAGCTCTCCGCCCTGTGTGGCGTAGCCTTCGGTAAGTACCTGTCCTGGATGTACTCTCTCGCCTTTTCTCACGATGGGCTTCAGGTGGATGGATGTACTCTGGTTGGTCTTCCTGTAGAGGGGCAGATGGTATACAGTCACATCCGGAGCGAAGCTTACGAACTTCTCCGCTTCGGTGCGGTCGTACTTGACATGGATCTCGCGGGCATCCACGTACACTACCTCGCCATCTCTCTCGGCCACAACCTGTGTGCGGGAGTCGCGGGCTACTGCTTTTTCCAAACCGGTACCGACGATAGGTGCCTCGGGACGGATGACGGGCACAGCCTGGCGCATCATGTTGGATCCCATGAGGGCACGGTTGGCGTCGTCATGCTCCAGGAACGGGATCAGCGAAGCTGCTATGGATGCTATCTGGTTGGGGGCCACGTCCATATAGTGTACCTGCTCTTTGGTTACGACAGGGAAGTCGGCCTCTTTACGGCAGCTTATGCGCTCGTCGAGGATATTACCCTCGTCGTCAAGGTGGATGTTGGCCTGGGCCACCATCTTGTCTTCCTCCTCTTCTGCGCTCATGTATACGCATCCTTCGGATGTCATGTCCACCTTTCCGTTCTCCACTTTTCTATAAGGGGTCTCGATGAAGCCGAGATCGTTGATCCGGGCGTATACGCAGAGCGAGGATATCAGACCGATGTTCGGTCCCTCGGGAGTCTCGATAGGGCAGAGACGGCCGTAATGGGTGTAGTGTACGTCACGAACCTCGAAGCCTGCCCTGTCTCTGGAGAGACCGCCGGGACCGAGGGCTGACAGACGGCGCTTGTTTGTCATCTCGGCCAGGGGATTGGTCTGGTCCATGAACTGGGACAGCTGGCTGGTGCCGAAGAAGGAGTTGATCACGGACGAGAGGGTCTTGGCGTTGATGAGGTCGGTGGGAACGAAGACCTCATTGTCCCTCACGTTCATCCTCTCCCTGATGGTACGGGCCATACGGGTGAGTCCGACGCTGAACTGGTTGGCCAGCTGCTCTCCTACAGTCCTGATGCGGCGGTTGCTCAGGTGGTCTATGTCATCAATGGCGGCTTTGTTGTTGATCAGCTGGATAAGATACTTGATGATCTCTATGATATCCTGTTTGGTCAGGACCCTTACGTCTGCCGGAGTGGTAAGGCCCAGTTTGCGGTTGAGACGGTAGCGTCCCACCTCACCGAGGTCGTAGCGCTTGTCGGAGAAGAACAGCTTGTCGATCACGTCGCGGGCTGTGGCCTCGTCAGGCGGTTCTGAGTTGCGCAACTGTCTGTAAGTGTAGAAGACGGCCTCTTTTTCCGAGTTGCAGACGTCTTTCTGGAGGGTGTTGAATATGATGGTGTAGTCACTCAGATCCACATCGTCCCTGTGGAGCAGGATAGTGTTGACGCCAGCGTCGATGATGTCGTCGATATTGCTCTCGTCCAGAATGGTTTCGCGGTCTACTACGATCTGGTTCCTTTCGATGTATACTACCTCTCCGGTGTCCTCGTCCACGAAGTCCTCGTTCCATGTCTTGAGGACGCGGGCGGCGAGCTTGGAACCGATATTCTTTGTAAGCTCTTCCTTGGTGGCCTGCACTTCGCGTGCAAGTCCGAAGATGTCGAGGATCTCTTTGTCACTCTCGAATCCTATGGCCCTGAGCAGTGTCGTGACCGGCAGCTTCTTCTTGCGGTCGATGTACGCGTACATGACGTTGTTGATGTCTGTCGCGAACTCAATCCACGAACCCTTGAAAGGGATGATTCTGGCCGAATACAGCTTGGTGCCGTTGGCGTGTATGCTCTGTCCGAAGAATACGCCCGGCGAGCGGTGGAGCTGTGATACGACGATGCGCTCCGAACCGTTGATGACGAAAGTTCCTCTCTCAGTCATGTACGGGATAGTCCCCAGATATACATCCTGAATGGATGTGTCGAAGTCCTCGTGCTCTGGATCCGTACAGTATAGTTTCAGTTTAGCCTTCAGAGGTACGCTGTAAGTAAGTCCTCTGTCAAGGCACTCATCTACCGAATAGCGTGGCGGGTCGATGAAATAATCCACAAATTCCAGAACGAAATTGTTTCTGGTATCAGTGATGGGGAAGATTTCCTGGAATACTTTAAACAGTCCTTCATTGCGGCGGTTTTCAGGTGTTGTGTCCAGCTGGAAGAAATCTCTAAATGACTTCAGCTGTACCTCCAAGAAATCGGGATAATCGAGAAGAGTCTTGGAAGATGCAAATGAAATACGTTGATTGTTAAGGTTTTGCGCCATTGTGTCCGGTTTTGGTTGAAGATAAACTTAAAAAAACGACAAAAAGGTTTAGAGCCCTGAGGGACTCTAAACCTGAATTATTCCCGTCAGCGGGATAGAGTATGTTTATTTAACTTCAACTTCTCCGCCGGCTTCTTCGAGCTGTGCTTTTACCTGTTCAGCCTCAGCTTTGGACACTTTCTCCTTAACGGGAGCGGGAACCTTGTCTACAAGCTCCTTAGCTTCCTTCAGACCGAGACCGGTGATCTCCTTAACGACCTTTACGATCTGGAGTTTGGCCTGTCCTGCTGATGTCAGGATAACATCGAACTGGGTCTGCTCAGCCTCTGCTGCTGCTCCGCCGGCTGCGGGAGCGGCTACTGCTACTGCAGCTGCTGCTGCAGGTTCAATACCATATTCCTCTTTCAGAACCTGTGCGAGTTCCTGAACTTCTTTAACTGTGAGGTTAACTAATTCTTCCGCAAATTTTTTGATATCTGCCATGATTTCTAATTATTAAATTGTTTGTTTTATTTTTATTCTTTTTCCGATAAGGTCTTGACCAGTCCTGCGATCTTGCCGCCGGCAGAAGCCTGCAGAGCGGAGATAACGTTGCGTGCAGGAGACTGCAGCAGACCGATGATGTCACCGATGAGTTCCTCACGGGACTTGATGTTGACGAGAACTTCGAGGTTCTCAGCGCCGATGTAGGCGCAATCCTGAACATACGCTCCCTTCAGCACCGGCTTGCCCATTTTCTCACCATATTCCTTGATGAGCTTGGCGGGTGTGTTGGGGGTGGTGGTGAACATAATGGCGGAAGAGCCTTCCATTACTGGCTTGATGGCCTCTACAGCCTCTCCTTCAATACGCTCAAGAGCCTTGATGAAGAGAGTGTTCTTTACGACCATCAGCTTGATCTCCTTCTCGAAGCATGCTCTGCGGAGAGCTGAGGTGTTTTCCGCGTTGAGACCCGATATATCGGTTACATAGAAGTTGGGGGTCTCAGAAAGCTGAGCCGCAACCTGTTCTATAATCTGTGCTTTTTCCTCTTTTCTCATGATACTCTAATATTATTCAGCAGCACTGAAAGTTTTGGAATCTATGCAAATACCGGGGCTCATGGTGGAAGAGATGAAGATGCTCTTCACATAAGTACCTTTCAGGGACTGAGGTTTCAGTTTGACGATTGTGTTGAGGAGTTCCAAGGCGTTCTCGGCAAGCTGCTCGGCACTGAAGGATACCTTGCCGACAGCTGCGTGAATGATTCCGGTCTTGTCTACCTTGAAGTCGATCTTACCGGCCTTAACTTCCTTGACAGCCTTGCCGATCTCCATGGTCACCGTACCTGTCTTGGGGTTGGGCATCAGGCCACGGGGACCGAGGATGCGGCCGAGGGCTCCGACCTTACCCATGACAGAAGGAGTACAGATGATCACATCGACATCAGTCCAGCCTCCCTTGATCTTCTCGACAAATTCGTCCAAACCGACATAGTCAGCGCCAGCCTCACGGGCTTCGTTTTCCTTATCGGGGGTACAGAGAACAAGTACGCGGGTAACCTTTCCTGTTCCATGCGGAAGTGTCACGACGCCACGCACCATCTGGTTGGCCTTACGGGGGTCGACGCCGAGACGTACAGCGAGATCCACGGATGCGTCAAACTTGGCGTAGTTTGTCTCCTTTACCAGTCTGCATGCCTCCAGGAGTCTGTACTGTTTCCCGAAATCAACTTTCTCTTCAGCTGTCTTCTGGTTTTTTGTCAATTTACTCATAGCGTGTGATTATTTTATATCTTCAGGAAATGTTCCCGTTACTGTAACACCCATACTTCTGGCAGTACCGGCTACCATCTTCATCGCAGATTTCAGGGTGAAGGCGTTCATATCAGGCATCTTGTCCTGAGCGATGGCCTTTACCTGATCCCAGGTGAGGGAACCTACCTTGCTGCGGTTGGGCTCGGATGAGCCTTTGGCGAGCTTGGCGGCTTCTTTGATCTGTACGGCAACAGGGGGCTGCTTTACAACAAAAGTAAAGGATTTGTCACTGTAGACTGTAATAATTACAGGCAGCACCTTTCCGGCTTTGTCCTGAGTACGGGCATTGAATTGTTTGCAGAAATCCATGATATTCACACCCTTCGAACCGAGGGCCGGTCCTACCGGAGGTGAAGGATTTGCGGCGCCGCCTTTTATCTGCAATTTAATAAATGCGGCAATTTCTTTAGCCATAATTACTACTTGATTTATTCTTTAACTACTTGAACGAAATTCAGTTCCAACAAAGTCTTACGACCGAAAATCTTGACCATGACCTTGAGTTTCTTCTTATCCTGGAGAATCTCCTCGATAGTGCCGTCGAAACCGTTGAACGGTCCGTCGGTAATCTTGACTGCTTCTCCGATAACGAAGGGAGTTATGTTCTCCTCGTCCTGCTCAAGCTGCTCATCCACTATGCCGAGGATGCGGTTGATCTCAGCAGGTCTGAGAGGGATCGGCTCCTTGTCCTTTCCCTGTCTTTCCGTGAGAAACCCGGATACGTGGGGCACATTGCGGATGATATGCTGGAGCTCACCTGTCAGGTGTGCTTCGATAAGTACATAGCCGGGAAAGAAGATGCTCTCCTTGCTTACTTTCTTACCGTTTCTTACCTGATAGATCTTCTCGGTGGGAATGAGAATCTGTGCCACGTAGTTGTCAAGTCCGAGAGCTTTAATCTCGGATTCTATGTATTCCTTGGCTTTCTTCTCCTTACCACCGGCAACCCGGATAACATACCATTTCTTCTCAAGTTCAGCCATCGCCTTAGTATAATAAGTTGTAAATCGTGGTCATAAGATGTCTGAACACGAAGTCCATAAGGAAAATTATCGCAGCGAGGATGACTGATGCCACCATCACTACAATAGCTGAACTCTGAAGCTGGTTCCATGTGGGCCAGCTGACTTTCTGGGTCAGTTCCTTGTACGACTCTTTAAAGTAAACTGATATTCTGCTCATTTTTTAATGTTTATCGGCTTTCAGCCGGAAGCTTGCCTCTAGCCGGTTAAAATGCCGGATCCGTAACAATCCGGTATCTTGCAGGGACAGAGCGATTCGAACGCCCATCAACGGTTTTGGAGACCGCTATTCTACCCTTGAACTATGTCCCTTTAAAAAGGGGGCCGAATAGAGCCCCCCTTTAAGTTATACTCTAATGAGAGATTATTCGAGAATCTTTGTAACCTGACCTGAACCGACTGTACGTCCTCCCTCGCGGATAGCGAAACGGAGTCCCTCGTTGATAGCTACAGGGTAGATGAGGTCAACTGTGATCTCTACGTTGTCGCCAGGCATAACCATCTCTGTTCCTTCAGGGAGAGTAATCTCACCAGTGATGTCCAGAGTACGGATGAAGAACTGAGGACGGTATTTGTTGTGGAAAGGAGTGTGACGGCCACCCTCGTCTTTCTTCAGCACGTAGATAGCGGCTTTGAATCTCTTGTGAGGAGTGATGGTACCGGGATGTGCGATAACCTGACCTCTCTTGATCTCTTTCTTGTCGATACCGCGGAGAAGCAGACCTACGTTGTCGCCGGCCTCACCCTCATCGAGGATCTTGCGGAACATCTCGACACCGGTAACGACTGACTTCTTGGGCTCCTCACCGAGACCGATGATCTGAACCTCGTCACCTACCTTTACGATACCTGTCTCAATACGGCCGGTAGCAACTGTTCCACGACCAGTGATAGAGAAGATGTCCTCGATAGGCATCAGGAAAG
>DVHR01000005.1 GCA_018711925.1 Candidatus Coprenecus pullicola | reverse complement strand
CATAAAATCGATTTCCTTATCCAGCAGCTGCTCTTCTGCATAGCTCAGCAATGATACGGCATGTCTGTGACCGCGATGCTCAGGATGTGTACATACGCCATATACATAGCCTCCGTTATGTCCGGCATATTTGATTGGAAATATGCTCAAGGCAGATACAAGGCCGGCCTCTGTCTCCATTACGTATGTCCTGGTCAGTCCGTATCCCTTTCCAAAAAACAGGTCAAGAAATACGCTGTCGGCATCAAAACACTTTTTCCAAAGCATCCTTAACTTCGGGATATCATCATCGTTGGAAAGCCTGAACATTATTTGTAGATTTCGTTTACCAGTCCTGCGTATCTGGACATGATCCTGGCGCGTTTCAGCTTTAGGGTCTGGGAAAGCATGTTGTTTGCGGTTGTCCATTCGTCGCAGACTATCTTTTCTCTCTTAATGTTCTCATGAGGCGAGGTCTTGCTGTTCACTTCCTCCACCACGCTGTGTATCTTGGCCAGAACTTTGGGGTCTGTAATGAGCTCTTTGTTGTCAGTATAGTTAATGCCGTGTTTAGCCGCCCAGAAGTGCAGTCTCTCGAAATCAGGAACAATGATGGCAGATGCGAATTTCTGATTTTCGCCGATGACTATGCAGTTCTGTATGAAAGGGGATTCCTTCAGCATATTCTCAATCACCTGTGGTGCCACATATTTGCCTAGCGAGAGTTTGAAGATTTCTTTTTTCCGATCAGTGATTTTCAGATATTTTCCGTCTACCAGGTGACCGATATCGCCTGTATGCATGAAGCCTTCACTGTCAATGACCTCTTTTGTCGCTTCCGGGTTCTTATAGTATCCCAGCATTACGTGAGGGCCTTTCGTGAGTATCTCGCCGTCCTCTGCGAATTTCAGAGTCGTGCCTTCGAGCGGTGTGCCTACTGTGCCGATAACGTTGATACCTCCGGCTGGGTTGTTTACGGCTATCACCGGTGAGGTCTCGGTCATTCCGTATCCCTCGAATATATGAAGTCTGGCGGCGTTGAACAGCCGGATGATCCTGGCTTGAATGGACGAGCCTCCGGATACAATCAGCATCTCGTGGCCGCCCAGATTCTCCCTCCATCGGCTGTACACGAGGCGGTCATAAAGGTTGCGTTTCCAGTTGTAGAGCCGGCCTTTATGATAGTTGTCGTAGTTGTTGGCGAAATTCCAGGCCAGATTGTAGATGACTCTCTTGATTCCTTTCAGGTTTTTCCCGGCCGCCTCCAGTTTGGAGTACATCATCTCAAGTACTCTCGGTACTGAGCAGAATCCATCAGCGTGACAGTCGGCCAGGTCTCTGGCGATAGTACCTAAACTCTCTGCATAATAGATACTTATGCCGATATACTGGTACTCGTAGTTCATGCTCCTCTCGTAGATGTGGCAGAGAGGCAGGAAGCTGAGCATCTTCTGGTCCGGGCCTACTGTCTGCTTGAGAGTATGGCCGTATGCATTGAACATCATATTGTGGTGGGAGAGCATTACGCCCTTGGGAGTTCCGGTAGTTCCCGATGTATAGATGATGGATGCAAGAGAGTCCGTATCTGTCCCGGCCTTAATCTTCTCAATCAACGGTCGCATTTTCCCTTCAGAAGCCTCGCCGATGCGATACAATTCTCTGATACACAGTATATTGTCAGAATCATCCATAAGGATAATGCGGGCAGGAGAATCCATCTTGGCTATGATCGGCTCCAGTTTTTTATACTGGCTCAGAGTACCGAGGAAGATGATTCTGGCATCGCTGTGGTTGAAGATATACAGGTATTCGTCCGTGCTCAGAGTAGGGTAGACCGGTACGTGTACCAGGCCGGCCATGTTGAGTCCCATGTCCACAAAGTTCCATTCAGGCCTGTTGTTGCATATCGTTATGGCCTTGTCCCCATTTTCATAGCCAAGTGAGGCCAAAGCGTATGCTATAAGATGGGAATTACGGACATAGTCCTTGACACTGAACCGAATCCAGTCATTTCCGCTGCGGCGGCACAGCATGTCCTGCTTGTCGGGAAATCTCTCCTCCAGCTTCGTCAGGAGGTCAAATGTACGGGCAACTTCTTGTATCATAGGCATCGCTTTTTGACAAATATACGCATTATTTGCTTAATATCCTTTTTTCTGCGCTTTCATGAGGCTTTATACGGAATCAGTAGAAATTAAGTGTGGATAAATTTTTGTCGGTGTGCAACTGCATGCCGTGCAGCACCTTGTTTTTATATGTTGTTGATTATAAAACCATTATAAAGCGTGGCTGATCTTTTCGCCATGTTTTTTAAGGTCGGGAAGAGCGCACTTCTTTCTCAATTATCTGTATGACAGTGAGTTGCAAAACAGCAGTGCGCTCCTGCCTACCGTTGCTGCCGGGCTGTCCTCGCACATGGCCTTTATCCATGTCTCGAGGCGGTATCCAGTCCCGTCCGTTTCATATTTCTGCGGTAAGTTCTCGCTCATAACCGACAGCCGACCGTCCAACACTATGCCCTGGTTCTTAATGCGCTGAATCAAATTGCTCATGGCAAATCTCATAGGGTTGCAGGCAAGAAGTTCTTATTGTTCCGTATTGCTGACTTATATGCATTTCCCCACTAAATTTCTACTGAGGCCTTATACGGAAATGAAAAAAATAAGCCGGACCAAGCTGACAACAGGTCCGGCTTTATGTGTATATGTCCCGAATGAGTTTAGAGGATGGCTGCGTATGCGTCCGCATCCATGAGCTCTTCAACTTCGGCGGGGTTGGACATCCTGATCTTGATCATCCAGCCTTCTCCGTAGGGATCGCTGTTGACAGTCTGGGGAGCCTCCTCCAGAGCAGCGTTGACCTCGATGATCTCTCCGGATACAGGCATAAAAGCGTCAGCAACGGTCTTCACAGCCTCGATGGCTCCGAATACTTCTTCTTTGGCAAGATTCTCGCCCTGAGTCTGAATGTCTACGAAAACGATGTCTCCGAGCTGGTCCTGAGCGTAGTCAGTGATACCTACAGTAGCGATATCGCCCTCTACTTTGACCCATTCGTGATCTTTTGTGTACTTCAAATTGCTAGGTATATTCATAACCGGTTATAATTAAATGTTAAACTGCTGCAAATGTATTAAAAAGTAGAAGACCCTACAAGATTTTTAAGGCTTTTTTGATAATGTCCTCCAGACTGAGCCCCGGCTCCTTACGGACAATGGATGCAACGGCCTTTTCCACAGCATTTTTTGTAAATCCAAGCATGACCAGAGCCGAGCATGCCTCCTCTGTATCGGCACCGGAACTTCCGGACGAAAGGTCTAGAGCCGGACCGCTGCCGCGCGATATTTTGTCCTTCAATTCTATGATTACCTTTTGGGCAGTCTTGAGCCCGATGCCTTTCACGGCCTTTATGCGGTTGACGTCCCCGGTGGCCACTGCTGTGGACACTTCGTCCGGAGTCAGGGATGACAGCATCATCCTGGCCGTATTGGGCCCTATGCCCGACACCGAGATAAGAAGAATGAATATGCGCCGCTCCTCCTTGTCGAAGAAACCGTACAGTGTCTCCTCGTCCTCCCTGACATGATGGTACACGTAAAGCCTGGTATCTCCAGCATCCCTGATTTTCTCATAGGTATTCAGTGATATCTGCATCAGATAGCCTATGCCGCAGCATTCTATCACCGCTTCTGTCGGATTGAGCTCTTCTATCCGGCCTTTAATATAGTCGTACATAATTCTGAAATATGAATATTCCGCAAAATTAATGAAGTTGTCCATATTTGGAAAAATCAAAACAGCTTCTGTGAAAAATCAAAACAACTTCTTACTTTTGTGAAATTTTTGTCAGACAGTATGAATGCTGCTATAGAAAATATAAGAGCGCAGTTCCCGTATCTGGAGCGGACGGTAAAGGACGGCAGGCCGTTGGTTTATTTCGACAGCGCCGCCACGTCGCAGAAGCCGCGCTGCGTCATTGAGCTTATGGGCGAATGGCTTGCAGACGCCAATGCGAATGTCCACAGGGCCATATACGGTATGGCGGCCAAGGCCACGGAGAACTATGAGGCCGGAAGGGAAGCTGCCCGTGAGCTGCTCAACGCCGCGTCGAAGGACGAGATAGTACTCACATCCGGCACTACGGCATCGATTAATCTGCTTGCCAATACTTTCGGAGCAAAATACATCAAGGCCGGGGACGGGATCCTGGTCTCGGAGGGCGAGCATCACTCGAATCTGGTGCCCTGGCAGATGCTCTGTGAGCGCAGCGGGGCAAAGCTGAGATTCATTCCGGTGAACGAAAATGGCGAGTGGGACATGGGGGAGGCTGAGCGGATTCTCTCAGGTGGTAAGGTACGCTTGGTATCTGCGGCCCACATATCCAATGTGCTCGGTCTGGTCAATCCCGTGGAGGAGCTGACGGCCATGGCGCACAGGCACGGAGCCGCCGTACATCTGGACGGGGCGCAGGGCATAGTCCACGAGGATGTGGATGTGAGACGCATCGGCTGCGATTTCTACTCGTTCTCAGGGCACAAATTGTACGCGGCCACCGGCTCGGGAGTGCTTTACGGCCGCAAGGACCTGCTGGAGACACTGCCGCCGTGGATGGGCGGAGGAGAGATGGTCGATACCGTTACCTTTGAGAAGACTACTTATGCGCCTGTTCCATTAAGATTCGAAGCCGGTACACCTAACTTTATAGCAGCAGCCACTTTAAGGCCAGCTATTGATTTTGTTACTTCAATACGAAACGAAGAAGTCAAAAGCAATGAGACTGAAATGACATCTTATCTGATGCAGGAGATGAAGTCTATAGATGGTCTGAGGCTGTATGGTACAGGTACACACAAGGCTCCGCTGCTGTCCTTCACTGTGGACGGGGCGCATCACAGCGATATCGCCGTGCTGCTGGACAGGATGAACATCGCTGTCCGTTCCGGCCTGATGTGCTCCGAGCCTCTTGTCAGCAAGTTCGGACAGACAGGCATGGTGCGTGTGTCCCTCGGACCGTACAACACTTTGGAAGAGTGTGACTACTTTGTCAAGTCACTTAGAAGAACCGTTAATATGTTAAGATAATGGAAGCAACTGTACAGGATGTCCAGCAGGAGATAGTGGATGAGTTCTCCGCTTTCGATGACTGGATGGACAAATACGAGTATCTAATCGAACTTGGCAAATCATTGCCGGTGATAGATGAGAAGAACAAGCAGGAGGACCGTCTCATCAAGGGCTGCCAGTCGCGGGTGTGGCTCAACACCGAATTGCGTGACGGAAGGCTGTTCTTCACGGCGGACAGCGACGCTATCATCACCAAGGGCATAATATCGCTGCTCATACGGGTGTACAACGGCCGTACTCCGGAGGAGATACTGGCTGCGGACAACAGTTTCATAGACCGTATAGGGCTGAAGGAGAACCTCTCTCCGACCCGGGCCAACGGGCTGGTGTCCATGATGGACCAGATACGCGAGGACGCCCTCAGATACAGTAAGGAACAATAAGTTGAACGATATGGACAAAGCAACACTTACCCGCGATGTCGTGCGGGCTCTCAGGCAGGTGTACGATCCGGAGATACCGGTCAACATCTACGACCTCGGCCTTATCTACGACATCACAATAGATGACGACCACAAGGTCTTTATCAAGATGACCATGACCGCGCCCAACTGTCCCATGTCGGACATGCTGCTGGAGGATGTGCATACGGCAGTGGCCGATACGCCCGGGGTGACCGACGTGGCCATAGAGATTACGTTTGACCCGCCTTGGGACAAGTCCCGAATGAGTGACGAGGCTTTGCTTGAGTTGGGACTGCTATGACGCCTGAGAAAGAGCCGGTAAGAGTCTACCTTATACTGGGCAGCAACATGGGTGACCGGCGCCGCAACCTCAGCATGGCTGTCTCGCTGCTTGTCACCGAGTTGGCTCCCTGGCTTTTTTCCGATATCCGGGAGTCGGAGGTGCTTGAGACCGAACCGTGGGGTATGCCTGAGGGCACTGAGCCGTTCGTGAACCAGGCCATATCCTTTGAGACTACTGTCCCGCCGGAGGACCTGCTGAAAGTCTGCAAATGGGTGGAGCACAAATTAGGTCGTCCGGACCATGAGCCGGAATATGCTCCGGACGGCAGCCGCGTATATCATCCCCGTATCATTGACATCGACATTGCCCTTTACGGAGACCGTCATATCGACACACCGGAGCTGACAATACCCCATCCCCAGGTCAGGGAACGCGATTACGCCGCCCGACTTCTGAACCAGATACTGTAGAAACCGGCAGATATTTTATCCATTCTGTGCGTTATACTGGATAAAAAATCGTATTTTTGTGCAGTATAAAGAAAATGCTGTGTGAAAAATATTGTTTTGCAGCATAAAGCTGAACTCAATTATCTGGCTTCACAATCGTACCAGAAGAGAGTGCCATTTGAACAAGTAGAACCGTATCTTGATTCGAATGTAATAAAGTTGATTACCGGTCCCAGACGTGCAGGAAAGTCGGTTTTTGCCATTCAGATACTTCATGGCAGAAACTTCGCATATCTGAATTTCGATGATTCGGCTCTGCTGGACAAGTTTGATGAGGACGCGGTGATGCAGGCTTTGGCAGAAGTCTACCCCGGATATACGCATCTGTTGCTGGATGAGGTACAGAATCTTACGTCTTGGGATGTTTGGGTAGGAAAACTCAAGCGCAGAGGAGTAAACCTTATCATTACCGGTTCTAATGCCCGGATGCTGTCGAGCGAGATGGCAACTGTACTTACGGGCCGGTATGTGGAACTGGAAATGCTTCCTTTCTCTATGGTGGAATGTATGAAGTACCGCGGTATTGAGTTATATCCGGAACTCCCGGAAGCAAAGGCTACCCTGATGCTTGAAGCCGAAGCATACATGCAGATCGGAGGTTTCCCTGAAATAACAAAAGTACGTGAAATCGCCAAAAGCTATCTTGGGTCGCTGTTTGATTCTATCATACTTAAAGATGTCGCAAAAAGACACAAACTGCGAAAGACACAGGATCTTTATTCACTCGCGGATTACCTTATTTTTAATTACTGCAATC